>JASEGF010000137.1 GCA_030017935.1 Bacteroidales bacterium
CGTCTTCACTTCTACAGTTTGGACATATAGCAGCTGTAGATTGGATTTTTAGCTTTTGATAATCTACTACAGTAGCATGGTCATCCAATAGAAATTGATATAGCTGATCTAGAAAATCACGTTTGTGATCCTTTGGCAGAGCGAGGTATTCTTTTGAATTTTCTAGTAATTTTTTCATAATAAAAATTTTTTGACAAATATAATAAAAAATAATTATATAATATAAATTGCTAAGTCTAACATATATAATGTTTCATTTGCCCTTGTACACATTCTGATAAACCCTTATTTCACCCAATGCCAATCTTCATCAATCCTACCCTCACTTACACCCATTCTCAACAACGAAACACATATCTTTTAATCTTTAAAAAAAATTCCTAAAAAATCAAACTTGATTTTGTTTCTTGAATTTACCCTCTTTAACTTTACCCATAATAAACATTATAGAACTTTATACTTTTTAAATAATAAAAAAATATTAATTTTGAAACTAAAGGATTTTTCAAAAAAATGTATAATAAAAAAAATTTTATCAATAGAGAGTTGAGCTGGTTAGACTTTAATGAAAGAGTTCTACAAGAAGCTGAGAGCCCAGACAATCCATTAATCGAGCGTATTCGTTTTTTAGGAATATATTCTAATAATTTAGATGAATTTTATCGTGTCAGATATGCAACTCTGGCTAGGTTATTAAAGTTGAAAGGTAAAAAAAATGAATACTCTAAATATTTCGAACCACAAGAGATAGTAGAAAAAATAAATTGTCGTGTCAAAGGATTGCAAGAAAGACAGGATGGTATTTTCAGAAATATCATTAGAGAACTTAGCAATCATAATATTTATCTATTAAAAGAAACTGATATAAATGAGCAAATACATAAAGAATTTATTATACAATATTATAATGAAATATTGCGTCCTAATATTTATCCTATAATGATTTATTCTCTTAATACGTATGGTGTTTTCAAAGATAGCTCGGTATATTTAGCTATTCATATGCAATATTTTTCTGAAACTATCAAAAATAAAAAGAAAGAAGATTTCGCATTAATAGAAATACCTGATAGTATAGAGAGAATAGTTGTTTTGCCAGAAATTGGTGGTAAAAAATTTATTATGTTTATAGATGATATAGTTAGATATTTTTTACCTAGGATTTTTAAATTTTTTCATTTTGATACTTTCACAGCATATTCACTGAAAATTACTAGAGATGCAGAATTAAATATTGATAATGATATTTCTAAATCTCTAATGGAGCTGATTTCAGAAAAAATTGATGAAAGAGAACGTGGTATACCTGTACGTATGGTAGTAGATGGCGATATACCCGATAGGTTATTATCATTGATTTTAAAAAAATTCAATATTGATCCCAAAGCAACTATTGTCAAAGGACAAAGATATCATAATATTAGAGATTTGATGGATTTCCCAGATTTAGGATTAGATGATTTAGTATTTAAACCAATAGAACACATTGCACATAAGGTGTTTATAAATTCCAAAAGCTTGATAGAAACTATTAAAAAGAAAGATCAATTGATTTGCTTACCATATCAATCTTTTTATAATTTGTTAGACATATTACGCGAGGCATCTATAGATCCTAAAGTAAAAAGTATTAATATTACAATTTATAGAACTGGGAGAAATTCGAGTGTGATGAATGCCCTGATGAATGCTGCTCGTAATGGTAAAAAAGTTACAGTATTCCTAGAACTTCAAGCTAGATTTGATGAAGAAAATAATATTTATTGGTCTAATCTTTTGCAAAAAGAAGGTATCAAGGTCATTCATAGCGATCCTGGTATAAAAGTTCATTGTAAATTGCTATTAATCAAAAGATTAGAAAATGATAAACTTGTTTACTATGCCGGATTAAACACTGGAAACTTTAATTTATATACTTCTAAAATATACACTGATTTTATTATTTTGACGAAAGATGTTATGATTACTCGAGATGTAAACAATATCTTTGAGTTATTAGAGTCCAATTTCAAAAAACCTGAATTTAGCAAACTTATAGTCTCACCTTTTTATATGCGAGATTTTATTCATAATCAGTTAGATGATTTGATAGAAAGCTATTACAGTGGTTATCCATCCTCAGCTATTATCAAGCTAAATCATCTAGTAGACGAGGAGATAATAGAGCATATATATAAAGCTGCTAAAATTGGAGTCAAATTCGATTTTATCGTAAGAACAACTTGTTGTATGAAACCTATTTATCCTAATATTGAAATTCGTAGTATCATTGGCAGATTTCTAGAGCATGCACGCATTTTATATTTTAATTTTAGTAAAAATAAAGATGAGCTTTATCTGTCTAGTGCAGATTGGATGCCACGCAATATGGATCATCGCATAGAAGTTACTTATCCGATTTTAGATAAAAATATTAAAAATTTATTATTAGATATTTTGCAATTGCAGCTAGCAGATAATCAAAAAGCTAGATATGTGAATAACCAATTAAATAATCAAATAATTACGGATGATAAGTCACCATTAAATTCTCAAAAGGCTATTTATGAATATTTAAAACAATATTTTTCAAAATTATAAAATTATGGAAACATTTGCTGCTATAGATATAGGCTCTAATGCTGCTAGATTAAATATTAGTAGTGTTTATATTTTAAATAATAAATTTATTTTACATAAAATTTTACTTTTACGCTTACCACTTAGACTTGGTGAAACAGTTTATGAAAAAAATATCATTACTCGTGAAAAACAAGAAAAATTAATTAAAACTGTCAATATTTTCAAAGATGTTTTAGATTTTTATGATATTAGCGAAGTGAGGGCATATGCTACTAGTGCTATGCGAGAAGCTAATAATAAAGATAAAGTTATTAATGCCGTTTACAAAAAAACAAAAGTTCTCATCAAAGATATCACTGGTATACAAGAAGCTAATATCATAGCCAACTTATTAAAAAATTATGGAGAGCCACATCATACAAAATTGCTCATAGATGTAGGCGGTGGTAGTACACAAATTTCTATTTTTTATCCAAATGGTAAAATGATAAATGATTCATTTAAAGTAGGAACTGTCAGAATGCTAAAAAATAATATTGATCCATCAGAATGGGATAGAATGCTAGATTTCACTACAACAAACACCAAAAATGAAGATTTATTTGTAATAGGTTCAGGCGGGAACATAAATTTTATTAAAAAAAGATTCGGTTCATATGATAATCCTTTTTTAGATTTGTCATTGCTAATGAATATTTATGAGCAGTTGCAAGTTATCAGTATAGAGGATAGAATAATCAACTACTCACTTAATCCAGATCGTGCAGATGTCATTGTTCCTGCTCTGATAATTTATATTAAATTGCTACAAATTTTGCAAATTGATAAAATTGCTTGCTACCAAGTAGGTTTATCTGATGGAATTATTATGGAACAATTTTATGAAAAACATCCAGAATTTGATAAAAAATTTTTATAACTATCAATATAATTATCTTGAAACAAATTATTTTTATTATTTTATTATGCATTATTGTTAATGTAAGTGCACAATCACGTTATTACAAAGCTCAGATGCACTGCCATACAACGAATAGTGATGGCAACTATACTCCTAGAGACTTAATCAAGAAATATAGAGATGCAGGTTACGAAATTTTGATGATAACTGACCATAATTTTCTTACTGATGGTGCTTCATACA
Organism: Bacteroidales bacterium; assembly: GCA_030017935.1. Classification (GTDB taxonomy): domain Bacteria; phylum Bacteroidota; class Bacteroidia; order Bacteroidales; family DTU049; genus DTU049. The sequence goes on from JASEGF010000137.1 coordinate 3,707, forward strand.
ATGTACCTGGCATTTTATGTATCAAAAGTGAAGAAATCACCTTTGATAGACACATGAATGGTTTTTTCTTAGATCATGCTATAATACCTAATAAAAATTTCGATTGTCAAGATGCAATAGATTCTGTGAAAGCACAAGGTGGAATAATTCAATTAAATCATTATTGTGCTGGACCATTAACACCAGTTGAATGGGTGGTTTCAGCAGCAGAAATTATGAATTTAAATAATGGTCCTGATATCTTGGAGATTTTCAATACAGCACATGAATTATCGCTAGCACATGATGACAAAACTATATGGGATTCACTGTTGACTGTTGGCAAAATAGTTTGGGGCGGAGCAGACGATGATTTTCATCCTCATGTACTCGAAAGTATTGAATTTAATCAAGCTTGGAATATGATTTTTTTAGATAGTCTTACAGAAAATAATGTTTATCAAGCTATTAAAAATGGTAATTTCTATGCATCTACAGGTGTCGAAATTTATAATTATAATATAACTAACTATAATAATTTTAAAATAATAGAAATTAATAGTAATGCAACCAAAATTGATTTTTGGGGGCCAGGGCATACTTTGTTATATAGTGTAAATGGAGGTTATGCACAATATACTTTACAAGACTATTCATATGTAAGAGCTGAATTGAGTATGGGCACAGATAATAAAAAATATGCATGGACGCAACCAGTTTTCATGGAGACCACAAATAATGTAGAAAGTCAAGATGTATTACCCATAATTAATCTTTATCCTAATCCTGCATCTACTACTATTTCTTTATCGCTAATTGCCAGTGAATCAATTCATGCTAAGTTAAAGATAATAGATATTTTGGGTAGACAACAAATAGAAATTTTTGATGGATTACTAAAGCCTTATAAAAATATAATAAATTATGATGTAAGTTATCTAGACAGTGGACAATATTATATATTGATTGAAACCAAAAATGGATATAAAGTGTTGCCACTGCAGATTGTTAGATAAAGCTTTATCTCAAAGTAGTTTCATTTTTTTTAATTTATTATTGAAACTCGTATATTCAAAAATATTTATATCATTTGAATTAGTATAATTATTATGAAACAATTTTATGAAAAACATCTAGAATTTGATAAAAAATAAATAATAATTTTTTTAATTAAAAAATTATTTATAATTTTGCAATCCAAAATTTATGTACAATGTTTGCAATAGTAGAATTGGGTGGAAAACAATTTAAGGTTACAGAGGGCACTAAGTTATATATTAGTAGATTAGATGCTGAACCAGATAACACTGTAGAAACTGATAAAGTTTTATTGATAGCTAATGATGATGATGTGAAAATAGGTAATCCTAATGTAGCTGGAGCTACAATAACTTTTAAAGTTTTAGAACATCTTAAAGGGCCTAAAGTAACGGTTTTCAAAAAGAAAAATCGCAAAGGATATAGAGTGAAACGTGGATTTCGTCCTTATCTGACAAAGGTAGAAATTTTAAATATTAAAGCTTAAAAATAGTAATTAGATATGGCACATAAAAAAGGGGTGGGTAGTTCTCGTAATGGTAGAGAATCCCACAGTAAACGTCTCGGAATTAAAAAATTTGGTGGTCAATTAGTGAAAGCAGGTAATATTATTGTTCGCCAACGTGGTACTAAACACTATCCTGGTGAAAATGTCGGCATTGGTCGTGATCATACTTTATATGCTCTTAAAGATGGTATAGTACTCTTCACAAGAACTCGTGGCAATAGATCTTACGTTTCTATTAAAGAGAACTAATTTTTTCATAATTATAATATTTTTTTTAACTAAAAGCTAATTGGTTAACAATTAGCTTTTAGTTTTTATTATCATTTTATAATTTTTATTCTATTTTTGTATTTTAAAAAATCATAAATATGAAAAAAATAAGTTTTGTTTTTTCCCTTTTGTTATTATTTACTAATTATATTTTTTCGCAAAAACCAGCATATGTGATTTATCACAATGGTAATAAAGTAGAATGGCAAGATTTATTAAAGGCAGCTGATTCTTGCGATGTTATCTTTTTTGGTGAGCTACACGACAATCCTATTGCTCATTGGCTGGAATATGAACTAGTTAAAGATTTGTATCAGAAATATTCAAATAGTTTAATTTTAGGTGCTGAAATGTTTGAAACTGATAATCAACTAATCTTGAATGAATATCTGAACAATCTTATTAATGAGAAAAATTTCTTAAAAGAAGCTAAATTGTGGCAAAATTATCAGACAGACTACAGACCATTAGTTGAATTTGCTAAGAAAAATAATTTGCAATTTATAGCTACAAATATTCCTCGTAGATATGCTGCAGCTGTCAATTATGGGAGCTTTGCTGCATTAAATAAATTTTCTAAAGAAGCTTTGACTTTTATTGCACCTTTGCCTATACCTTT
>JASEGF010000138.1 GCA_030017935.1 Bacteroidales bacterium
CTCTACAGGTAATAGACTATGATGCACAACTAGAGGACTTGATGTATCAGCCATTTTTTGCTGATAAAACTGTGAATTTATTTAATGGAAAGGATTTCGTAACTAATAGAGTAGTCTTATCTGCTGGTAAAGAGATTATAAAAAATGTAGAACTTTTTGATAGTTTTTTTGCATATCTTTTTTTAAATGGCAATGGAGAAATATCTGTAAATGAGCACCAAATTGATTTTATAGCGGGAGATTGCTGTATGATACCTGCTGCGTTCACTGAAATTCAATTGCGTGCTTACAGTGATATACTAGCTCTAGAAATTTATATTCCGTAATATATTTATTCAATCTATTTTTATCAAGCGTATCCCATTATTTTATATGCCAATAGTCCAAATATTTCATGTAAAAGATTGTTTGTCAATTCTAGTGCAGAAGCATCTGGTAGAAAATAAAAAGAAGGCGAAACAGCTTGATATGAATTAATAGGAGCTACAGGATATGGTAAACAATCCATACCTAGTTTCTCAAAACATTTGTATGCTCTTTTCATATGTAATGAAGAAGTTATTAAAATAGTTTTATTATAGGGGATCTTTAATGAATCTAAAATTTCCTTAGTGTAAACAGCATTTTCATAAGTATTATTAGATTTAGCTTCTACAATAAAAATAGAATCTGGATATCCTATTTGCACAAGTGCAGTTTTCAAAAGCTCTGCTTCTAATATATCTCTATGTATCATAGACCCGCTTCCACTGCTAATGAGTATTTTTTTTACTTTACCTTCATTATATAATTTTAAGGCTTTCATTATTCTATCTGGATTATATTTAAAAATAATATTAGAATCTTGAGTACTAGTAACCATCCCACCTCCTAAAACTATTGCAATTTCATATGTATTATCTAAAATTGTGGTAGAAGGCATTTCCCATAATTGCGTTACATTAGTTACTAGATATGGATTAGCAAATAAATACAATAAAATTATTGATATACTTAACCATAGTTTTTTCTTTTTTGTAAATAAAGCAATTAATAATAAAGCAAAGACTATAACCAAAGGATTTATAAGAAAATCTAATATTTTTGATATATAAAAAAATACATTTTTCATTGCTGTATTAAAAAATAATAAAGGATTTTTTACAAAAGTAATAATGTTTTTTAATAATTTTGCTGTAAAATTAACAGATGAAAAAAATATGGTTTTTTATCATTGCTCTGCTTGCTATTATCGCTATATATGTAACAACAAATGAAGTGAAGGCTAATAAAAAATTAGTTTTATCTGCATATAATCTTTCAGAAAGTGAATATAGTAGAATACATGCAGGAGATATTATATTGAGATTAGGGTATGGTACAGTATCAGAGAGTATATCCAAAATCTTAAATGAAGAATATAAAATTAGCCATTGCGGCATTATAGTTCCTTGTGATAGTTGTAGAAATAATTATAAGGTGATACATAGTGTATCTTCTTCACTATCATCAATAGATGGAGTACAAGATGATTGCCTAGATATTTTTATTAAAAATAGCCAATCAAATTCTATATTAATTACTAGATACAAAAATTTAGATTCTAATGATATAAATAAATTAATCTCATGGGCGAATTATTATTTGAAACAAGGCGTTCCTTTTGATCATAGCTTCGATGTGAATGATTCGAGTTCTTTTTATTGTACAGAATTGCTATTACATATTTTTTTTCAACTCTATAATTAACTAAAGTCTTTCTTAGCATTTCACTTAATGGTATTGGGTCTCTCATAGTAAAAAATATAAAATTAAAATTTGGCAATTTTAAATAGATTAGTTTTTTGGCTATTTTGTTGTTTGAGAAAATATATACCACTGCTATAATTAAATGGAACTATAATAGGTTTATCATTATTAGCTGATGATGAAATATGATAAATTTCTTGGCCAGAAAGCGAGTATAAAGTAATATCATTGTCGAGATTGGAATTTATCCATATATATAAATTATCATCTATAATTGAATATTTTAGATCTTCATAATCTTGATAGTTTGTTATAGACATTTGCTTACTAATAGTAAATTCAAAACCATCTGCTTGATATGTATCGTCTGTAATAAAATAAAATATTACTCTAGATGCATTAGAAGAGAATGAATGAGCTTGATTATTTTTATGAAAATTATATAGCAAAACATCTGCGCCATTGATTCTTTCATAAATTTTAAGAGTGTCACCATAGGAAAGGTCAAATAGAGTAGGATTATAATTATATATTGAGCCTTCATTATTATTTATGAACCATCTACAGCTTGAATTTGGTCTATAATTATGGGAGCCACTTCCATCGGATAAAACAATTTCGGTGGGATTATTATATATGGTCAAAATTTTGCAAAAATCAGCTGGTTTACCATGATAATCTATCAAAAAACCTTTTTCTGTGTCTACGCTATCAGATATAAATTTTATAAAAATTGGATTATGATAAATATCTAATGTTGTTGGTACATTGTCGCCAGAAAATTTGTATAATATTTGCCCATTATCATCATTACCATTGTAGATATATAAAGTATCACCAGCCAATGTAGAGAAATATCTAAATGTTAAAGTAATTCTAGATAAAGTATCAGGAATATTTATTAGCCATGTGCAATTCATATTATTTTCATAATTAGATAAATTTGGTGTACTAGATGTTATAGAACCTTCATGACTTGTTAATATATTATTTGAGCATGAATAGTTTGTGGATACGGGATAACAATCAAAAATAGCTCGATGGTAATAATCAAAATCATATCCAGGATTTAAGTTATTAATGGAATAAAATCCATTATAATATCCACTCCATCCCCAATTAAAATGAAAATAATCATTATCTGAATATCCATCACATATGAATGCATGTCCACTATTGTCGTCAAAAGCAGCATATTGTAAAATTATTTTCTGATCTAGTTGATTTATAAGCATTGTAGCCCATTCATTATCTGAATAATCATCACGATATTCAAAACGTAAGTTTGGATTATAACCAAAATTAGTTTTCATTTTACTTGCAGCAGTACTTACTTGAGCACCAGAGCCATCTGGACTATATCCCATTTTAACAGCTACACCACAATGATATATTAATTTGGCAATCTCATAGCTAGAATCTTTAATAGCACTGGGCATTTTATTATAATCATAAGTTTCTTGATCAAAATCAACTGTTAATGTGCCATATCCTTGTGTATAATGAATAGCAAAACCAGTAGGATTGGTGGGATATCTATAATAAAACATATTCATAGCCATAGCTGTAGCTACGCATCCAGCATAAACATGTCCACATGGGCCATCTGGATCTTCTGGACAAAGTGCATTATAATCGCAATCCTGATTCCAGTTAGCATATAATAATGGTCCAACTTGAGCTCTAGATTTGTAGTTTTTATTAATCAAATCTTCCCATTGTGCTTTTATTTCATTAGTAGCAGTTAGATTATTTAGTCTAATATTTTTTATCTGAGTTTTATATTGTGACAAAAAAATAGCTACCCCAGGGCTTATGCTATCTTTATTAGAGAATGTACCTTCATCTGAATATGCCAATATAGGTATAGCAGCATTATCACCAGATATTATTACGTAGGCATTATTACTTTCAAAAACATATAATTCATCAGTAATTGCTAACCATTTTGGTAGATTAGCTTCGGTAACTACGATTTTTTCTGTGCTTTTATCTATTAATTGTAAATAATATTCAGCAATTTTATAAGCAATATTTTTACTAATAGGTGCACTAAATAATTGCACTGAAATTATTAATAACAGAAATATGAATAATTTTCGCATAATCTTTTTTTATTTATCGTACAAAATTAAAAAAAATTTATGAATTTTTGAAATAAAAATTCATAAAAAACTTAAATTTTAACATCATAATTGCCAAAACTTACATCTGACTGATATATATCATCTTTTTTTGTAAAAATATCTTCGAAGATTCTTTTATAAATACCATTTTTTCTTGAATGCTTATAATAAGAAAATTTATTTTTAGGTAGTTCCTTGATTTGTTTAGGTGATAAGTAAAAATATGTATAATTAGCAATATCTATTTTATTTCTATATAATTTTTCGTCTGGAAGTTCTTTAGTAATTAATGTAATAATACCTTTATTTAAGCATTCTTGCTCGATCCATTCAATTATTTGAGAATATTTTGGTTGAATTTTTTTGATATTAAAATCTCTATAAGCTGTATTACCTAATCTACGTATTGGACGAATTTGCAATATATCAATGTTATAATTATCTAAATACGATTTTATATTTTTAAGATCATCTACATTATCTGGATTGATAGTAAAATTTAATCTTAACCTAACGGATGGATATGTTTTTTTTAATTCTGAAATATCACTAAGAACTTGATGTAAGTGCTCAATTTTAGCTCTAGGCATCATTGATTCATAAATTTCTTTTGAGCAACCATGCATTGAAATTATTATTTCATCAAGTCCAGCAGTAAAATATTGTTTTATTTTTTCATAATTCAACACAGAAGCATTGGTAGTGAGAGATACATAAGGCACATGATGTTTTTTTGCTTCTTGAATTATCTTTTCATTATGTGGAAATAAAGTCGGTTCTGCTGCACATCCTATCTGAACTCTGATAGCATAATTAAAAAAATTGTTTGCTATAAAATCTATATCCTCTATTTTAAATTTATCTTTATCGGGCTTAAAATCTGGATCACTGAAATAACACATTACACACCTAAAATTACAATTTAATACTGGATCTAAAAAAATATTTAGATGTCTACGACGCAGCAAATATAAAAAACTAAAGCCTAATATTTTTAATCTTTCATTTTTTAATAATCTATTTATTTTCAATATTTTATAATAATCCATTAGAAAAAATATTATCAATATTATTAATTTTATTTTATTATTTTTTTAGAAATTTTTAAGAATTCATTTCTTAAATGTTCTATATCAGAAGTATTTTTCACGCAATAATTTGCTTTTTCGCATTTAATATCATTTGGCAGCTGATGGCTATCTATTTGAATAAATCTACTGTAATCAAAATTATTATTTCTAAATGTTTTGATTCTTTCATATCTTATATCCAGTGGGGCATAGATACATATAGTAATATCACATATTTTGTCTAAGTCATATTCAAATAATAAAGCAGCATCAATAATAATATAATTTTTATTGCAATAGTTTATGGTTTTATTAATTATAGATGGAAGAAATTGAGAAAATAATTGTGTTAATTTATTAAATTTATCATCTTGAGAATAAATAATATTAGAAATTTCTGTAGTTTTTAATTTATCACCATCTAGAGGATTTATACCTAAAATATCTCTTACATTTTGTCTAAAAATATCATGGAAATACAACGTTTTAGCAGTAGAATCTAAATCTATTACGCAACAATCTAAATCACTAAACCACCTAGCAAAAGTACTTTTACCACTTCCTATATTTCCAGTTATCCCAATAATACATTTATTCATAATTAATAAATTACTTGATAGGATAGGAGAGAGGTTGAATTTTTATAATTTTATTTTTAATTTCAGAATTTGGCTCTAGTATTATAGAATCGTTACGATTAATAATACGAAATTGATTTTTTGAAATAGGTTCTTTGGTTGATATATTAAAAGTATAATTGTTCTGATCATAAAGAAATGAAAAGGTCGTATCATAGTATTTTACGATATCGTAGTTAACGATTACTTTATTAATAGGTTTTTTAAATTTAACTTGTTCAGGTAAATTTGATAGTGAGACTGTATCAGATTTCTTGTTTAGATTATCAATATAAAATAGCTCAGTATTTAAAACATTAATAGTGTCAGCTTCAGTTTTTTTCAATAATACTTTCACTTTAGAAGGGGAAACTTTTACATTATCTACATTGTAATTATCACTCAAATTAATTTTATAATTAGGTTGTATTTGTAAATCTTTTTCTACAATGTTTAACCTATCAAATATTAAACTATCA
>JASEGF010000139.1 GCA_030017935.1 Bacteroidales bacterium
AGGAAATCACGCTTGTGATCCTTTGGCAGAGCCAAGTATTTATCGATGTTTTCTATTAATTCTTTCATAATTATAAAATTTGTACAAAATTAATAAAATTTATTGAAATAATAAAATATTTAAAGTATAATATAAAAATATGTTATTTTTCCCCTTTTAACACTTTTGTTTAGATCACTATTTTTTATTTAACGGCTTATCTTCTAGTTTCTGATTGAAATACCACAAAAGCCTTATTGATATTACATTATTGTATTGGTTCCTTGTCCACCTGTCTACTCCATTATCATAACTTCTAGTTCTTATTTTGTCTATGCTATATGAATATCTAACATTACCATATAGCTTTTGGTATATTCTAAAACGTACTTCAGCAATGACTTCAAAATCATTAGCATCATACGGACCTCGTAGTGTATTATAATTAATCAAATTACCATATTCATATTCTTTGGCATTTGTTAGCCTACCATAGCTAAAACCACCACCAAAGCTGATTAAATTATTATCATTATATAATATAAGGAATGGTATTTCTACATAATTTAATCTTAAGTTATAGTATGGCAATTTCATAGTATCTACATATGTATTGGGATATTTCTGATAAGAACCTTTTTGGCTAAAATTAGTTTCCAAAAATATTTGCCATTGGTTATTTTTGCCAAAAGAGTACATAACACTAGGACCTATATTTGCTCCAAATTTTCTAAATCCATAAATCTCATCTCCATCTACTTGCGAAATATTAAAACCTACATTAGCTATGCCAATAAAATTTTGAGCTATTAGATTGAATATTAAAAAATTGAAAAATAAAAAAAGGTGAATTTTTTTCATTGCTTGTGATCCCGGCGGGATTCGAACCCACGACCCGCAGCTTAGAAGGCTGCCGCTCTATCCAACTGAGCTACGAGACCTTAGAAGTAAAATATAAATCGGGGCAGCAGGATTCGAACCTGCGACCTCCTGCTCCCAAAGCAGGCGCGATAACCGGACTACGCTATGCCCCGTTTATTTTTCGTTTGCAAAATTAATAATTTATTTTTAATATATCTCTAATTCCTTGTTAACAATATTTTCCCATGAAAAACTTAATGATCTTTGTCTAAGTATATCTCTATCTATTGGATTGTCTAATAATTCTATTACAGCTTCGGCAAATCTTTTTTCAAAATAATCATCTTCTTTGACAATAATCCCACCATCTCCTATAGCTTCTGGTATGCCACCATTATCACTACCTACTACTGGCACTCCACATGATTGTGCTTCTATAATAACTGAACCAAATCCCTCATTCCTGCTAGGTAATATCAATACATCCATAGCATTCATATATTTGGGAATATCATCATAAGGTATTTTACCAGTGAAAATGACATTTAATTTTTTTTCTTTACATTGTTGTTCTATTTCTTTTTTTAATGATCCATCTCCTACAACTAAAAAATCGACTTCTTTTTGTTTATTTATTTCGGAAAAAATTTCTGGTAATTTATCTGCTCTTTTTACTGGTAAAAGATTTCCGACAAAGCCAACAACTTTATTTTTTAATCCTAATTCCTGTTTTATTTTGTTTTTATCTAGCAATGTAAAATTGTCTAAATCTACTCCATTAGGGCTGACTATTGCATTATTACCACTGTATCCATAGTTTTTAGCTTTTTCTAGAAGAGCATTACTTACAAATATTACTTTAGCAGCATTTTCAAAAACATCAATGTATAGTTCTGGGCTTAATTGCATTTTATAATTAATATCACTACCTTGACAATTAACTACATATGGGATGTTTAATTTTTTAGAAAAAATTTTAGCAATTAGTCCAGCAGGTGGCTCATACATACCATGAGCAATTATTAAATTATAATTTTGATTTTTTATCTGATCATAAAGTATTTTTAATATGTAGTTACTATATTGTAAAAAGATTTTTTCTCTTATTGTTCGTTCTTTAATAACATTTAAAAGATTTCTATGAATTTTTATATAATTATAATTTATTCCATTAAGTTCTAAATTATTTTTTTTGTTATCATAAATTTTTTTCCCGGAAGATTTTTTAATTAGTTTAACAAAATAAGTATCATCAGGTATTATTGCATAAACATTGAAATCAATGTTTAAAGATTTTAAAATCATTAATCTGTTTGTGATAAAAGACCCACCTTGAGTGTCATTAAAATAAGGAAATAAATTTGTAAAAATCAGAAAATTTTTATTATACATGAATAGTTGATTTTTATTCGTTACAGAGTGTAGCAAAACTATTTATAGCTACTAATGTTTTATTGAAATCTTCTATAAAGCCCATATGTCCGCAGTTTTCTAACATTAATATTAGTGATACCTTAGTTAGAGTAGCTTGTGCCAATGATGTTTCATATGGTACACTAGGGTCTTGTTTGCCAATAATAAATAAAAATGGGAATAGAGCGGTATTTAGCATCTCTAGATGTCCTTCTCTGTCTCTCATAGCTAGTTGTGCATTTATCATGGCTTGTTTATCCATTTTATTTGATTGTTCTATTAATGTTGCTATTTCTTTATTGTATTTTATGCGATTATCTGGAAAGAAAAGTGAAGGGATGGAATTGGCAATGTATTTAATATGATCCTCTTCGATAGTTTTTATTATACGATCTCGATTTTGTTTTTTCTCATCAGTATCTGCTCTGGCTGAGCTATGAAATAGTCCTAATCCTTTGATCATGCTAGGGTATAATTCAGCAAAACTGCATGCTAAATAACCTCCCATACTATGTCCAATGATAGTAACATGATTTATTGATAAAAATATTAAAAGTTCATAAATTTTTTGTGACCATTGGTATAAATCTGGTTCACTGTATAGATCACTATCTCCATGACCTGGCAAATCAATTGCTAAAGTTGTGAATTCATTCATCTTTTTCATATAAGGATACCATATAGTTTTATTAAAGGGAAATCCATGAAAAAATAATATTACAGGGCCACTTCCATTGATACTATAAGAGATTTTACCTTGTGAAGTGTCATAAAATTTAGTTTCCATATTTTTTTTTAACAAATTTACGTTAAAATTATGAAATTATATGTTCGTTTATATTGCTATTTTTTTTGAAAAAGTATCTAATCAATATCATAATTATAATATTTTTTGTATTTTTGTTTTAGCAATATAATAATTTTTGAAAAAATGTTTGCAAAGGATTTTATATATTCATCATTTGTAGCAGTTAAAACTTCTACTACTATTAGAGAGGCTAGAGAGCTAATGAATGAATGGAAAGTTTCTCATTTACCTATTGTCAATAATGATATTTTACTTGGCATTTTAAATGAAGAAGATTTATTAGGTATCAATGATGTTAGTACACCAATAGGTAATGTAGATTTATCTACTCCAATTGTATCTGTGCAGTCAGATTCGCATATTTTTGATATATTACAATTTTTAGGTCAATATAAATTGTCTATTTGTCCAGTTACTAGTTCTAATATGCAATATTTAGGTTCTATAATTGGTATAGATCTTTTGCAAAAGTTATCTCCATTTATGAATATAGATAATCCTGGTGGTACTATCATTTTAGAAATTAAACCAGTAGATTATACTATGACGCAAATAGCTAGTATAGTAGAATCTAATGATGCTCACATTCTGGCTACATTTATTCATGCTGATTCAGATAAAAATTTGTTATATGTTTTTTTGAAATTAGACAAAATGGATTTAGCTCCTATTGTGCAAACTTTTAATAGATACGATTACATAATCTATGCTTCATATCAAGAGGAAGAATTTTACGAAGAATTGCAACATAATTATGACTTTCTAATGAGATTTTTAAATATTTAAAGTATGAATATTTTAATTTTCTTTTCTCAATGGCGAGATATCTTCTTTGATACAATACAAGCTATATGTTTATTTTGTGAAAAAGAAAATGGTATTGTGGGAATATATTTTGACAATCAAAGCGATAATGAAGGGATAAAAGATAAAATATCACAATTTGATAATATAATTATTGAAAATAATAATTTTAAAAATCAATATTGTTGCATAATTTCTCTTGGTGGCGATGGCACTTTATTAGATACTTTACCTATTAGTTTAAAGTATAAATTACCAGTTTATGGTATAAATTATGGTAAGTTAGGTTTTCTCACTTGGGGAGATCCACAATATATCATAGAGTATTTGAATGGAATTAAAAACAAGGAATATAAGATTTCTAAAAGGGCAACTATAGAGCTAAACATTAAAGATCATACTTCGCTATTTCATAATGCTCTGAACGAGGTAACTATTAAGCAATATAAAGATCAGTATTTGATATCTATAGATTTATTAATCAATGATAATTTTGTTTGTTCATATTGGGCTGATGGATTGATAGTAGCTACCCCTACTGGCTCTACAGCTTATTCATTAAGTTGTGGTGGTCCTATATTAGAACCTACAGCAGCTAATTTTGTAATTACTCCCATAGCTCCACACAATCTAACAAGTCGTCCTCTAGTGATACGTGATGATACAGAGTTAACGTTAATTGTCAAATATCCAGATATTCCTATTTTATTAACTGCTGATGCTAATAATCATATTATAAGAGCTGGACAACAAATTACCCTGAAAAAATCCAAAAATTATTTCCCATTGATAGAGTTTGAGGATAATTCTTTTTACAAAGTTTTAAGAAATAAACTAATGTGGGGACAAGATAATAGAAAATAGAATTAATAAAAGGAATAGAATTTTTTTATTTTGTTGATAAATCAAATAACATTTAATTTTGCATACTGATAAACTTAATTGATGGAAATTTTATATACACCAAAACAAATCAATCTACCTACTACTATATCTATTGGCACTTTTGATGGTGTGCATCGTGGACATAGATTTGTAATAGAGTATGCCAATGAATTAGCTAAAAGATATCAATATACTAATATGATAATCACATTCGATCCACATCCACGTTTTGTGTTAGCAAAGAAAATACAAGCTCATTTTTTACTGACAACTTTAGAAGAAAAATTAGAAATATTGTCTCGAATGCCTGTAGATATTGTATATATTCAAAAATTTACTAAAGAGTTTTCACAGTTGACACCAGAAGAGTTTATAAAAATATTAAAAGAAAATTTTAATATGAAAGCTTTAGTTATGGGATATGATCATAGCTTTGGGGTAAATAGATCTGGCTCTTATGAAGATATAAAAGCATTGTCATATAAATATAATTTCTTTTTACATAAATTTCAACCTTTTGTAGATGATGGTGTTTTTATTAGCTCAACAAAGATTCGCAATTTATTAATAAAAGGTTTTGTTTCAGAAGCAAATAAACTTTTAGGATATAATTATTTCATTAAAGGCAGAGTGATAGAAGGTAGTAAAATAGGTCGTCAGCTTGGATTTCCTACAGCTAATATTGGAGAAGTAGCTGATGAAAAAATCATTCCTGGTAGTGGTGTATATATAATAAGAGCTTTTGTAGAAGATGAACAATATAGAGGTATAATGAATATCGGCTTTAGACCTACATTTCAATATTCACATGATAATATTTATCTAGAAGCACACCTTTTCGATTTTAATAAGAATATTTATAATAAATCAATCAAAATCGAATTTCTTTTGAAAATACGTGATGAAATAAAATTTGATAAGGTAGAGGATTTAATACAACAAATATACAAAGATAGAGAATTAGCCTTACGTTTTTTTGATAGAAATTTTTAATTTTATTTTATCGCTTTGTGAATAAGACCAGTATATCTAAATTTTTTAAGAATATAATTTGAATTTTAACAAAAATTATCTTATAACGTATCTTCCCCAGAAATAATAAACTTTTAATGGCTCGATAGCCTGATGGTTATTGAGAAAATCCAGTTTTTTAATTATATTAATTTATTGCCTACATAAAATTAAAG
>JASEGF010000013.1:0-9658 GCA_030017935.1 Bacteroidales bacterium
AAATAAGCAATATAAATGTCTTCAAAAAATTTCCCCGTCATAGGATCTCGTAAACCTCCGATATTCGTAGGGCGTCTACTTGTAAAAATCAACATTGATTCATCAGCACTTATCACAGGAGCATAATCTGGATAAATACTATTCACTGTCTCACCTAAATTATCTATTATTACTTTAGCTGTATCTTTTATTATTTCCTTGCCATTTTTACATTCTTCTATTTTTTTATTAATCTCATTTAAATATTTATTTTTATTACGTGGATTTATTACAACAAGATACTTCCTATAATAATTTATTGCTTGATCAAAGTTAAAATTTTGATGATAAGCCATACCAAGGTAATATGTTATATCTTCTGTAACATCAGATTTCAACTGATATGATTTTTCTAAATGTTCTACAGCTTTATCCTTGTCAGCAGTGTATAAATAACATATGCCAATTTTGTAATTTAATTCAGCATTATCAGGATTAAATAAATTAGCTTTTAAGTAGTAATCTAATGCTTCATTATAATATCCTTCACCTTTTATATATAATGAGTTACCCATCTTGATATTTTTCTTTGCTTCTTTTAGACCTGGACTATTAGGAAAATAACTGCTAGAGAATTGTATGTCCTGGGAAAAAATATTATTGCTAAAAGTTAAAATAAACATTAAAAAAAATAATATTCTTTTGCCCTTATACTTTTTAATATTAAATTTTGTTAATATTGTCGATATTTTAATAAATTTATTTATCATAACTTAAAATTCTTATGACAAAATTATAATATTTTTTTTATATAAAAAAATATTTTTATTTTGTACCACAAGTTTTTTTAATTATTCTTGTCTAATTTAAAAATGTTTGATATGAAAAAATTATTTGTAATCACTACTTTACTTTTACTATTTTATAATGTTTATGCTCAGAGCTCTGCTGAAGGATCAATACAGAGAGAAATGGCAGAATTTACTATTACAGGTAAAGTGATAGATTCAATTACTCAAAATCCTATTGAGTTTGCTGTCATTGCTTTGTATCAAGCTAAAGATAGCTCTTTAGTTAATGGCACTACTACTGATATTAATGGGAATTTTATTTTAAAACATAAAGGGTTTGGTAATTTTTACATAAAAATTAGTTTTGTTGGCTATGCGAATAAAACTGTTTCAGATATTTTATTAAATCCTCGTAGTGGCAAATTTGCTATTGATTTAGGTACTATTATGATAAAACCTTCATCATTTATGCTGGAGGGCGTAGCAGTAGTTGCAGAAAAACCGATGATAGAACTGCAAGCAGATAAAAGAGTCGTAAATGTAGATCAAATATTAACAGCTAAAGGTGGTACTGCTATAGATGTTTTAGAGAATGTGCCTGGTGTAGAGGTAGATGATGAAGGAAATGTGAGCTTGAGAGGCAATCAAAATGTTACCATTTTAATAGATAATCGTCCTGTAGCTCTTTTAGGTGATAATAAAACTATTTTAGAGCAGATTAGTGCTGAAGAGATAGAGAATATAGAAATTTTATCTAATCCATCTGCTAAATACAATCCAGAAGGGACTAGTGGCATTCTAAATCTAAAACTAAAAAAGCAAAAAACTTTTGGATTAAATAGTATGATACGTATTTCTGGCGGTTTAATGAATAAAAATGTTCAAGATTTTTCAAATTTTAAACCTCTATTTTCACCTTTCTCAGCTATGTTAGCTATTTCGTATGATATTAAAAAATTTACTTTCAATATTCAATATTCTGCTCGCTATAGGAAGCACTATATGAATGGTACTACCTATACCGAAAATTATAACTTAAATGAATTACATTATTTAAATCAAAATAATTATAGTAATCATGGTGGATGGAATCAAAATATACAAGGAACTATAGAATGGAGACCTAATAATAACAATACTATAGGACTTAATGCTTCGTATAGATACCGCGTAGATGAGGATGAGTCTGATACGTGGGTAGAATATTCTGATACTTTAAAAAATCCTACACAAATTTATAATATCATAGAAACAGCAGACGACACCTCTAGCAATCTGAGTTTAGCACTTTATTATACACATAAATTTCCTAAAAAAGATCATAAATTAGATATCAATGCTGCTGTATATCCTAGCTATTCTCCTGCATATAGTTTCTTAAAAAGAAATTATTATGAATCTGATCATGTTACTCCATCTACCACTCAATCATCTATATGGAATAAAACTTACGAACTTAATGATAATATTCAAGGATATTTAAAGATAGATCATACATATCCATTTAATGATAGTACAAAAATAGAAAGTGGTTTCGAATCTAATTTACGAAAATATGATATGGATACTAGATATTACAATTATCTTTTTAATGAAAACACATTTATTATTGATACAGCTCAGAGTAATCATTTTTTGTATGATGAATTTGTAAATGCCATATACGCCGTTTTTAACACAAAAATTAAAAAATGGGGATTATCATTAGGAGTACGCGGAGAGATGGTAAATACTAATCCTAGAGAATATAATTCTAATGATAACAATAATACTTACTACAGCCTATATCCTTCTGGAGCTCTTTCGTATAATATAAATAAAAATCAACAAATACAGTTTATTTATAGTCGTAGAGTAAATAGACCTCGGTTTTGGTACCTAAATCCCCATACAGATTACTCATCATATCCGTATTTGAGAAGTGGTAATCCATATCTAAAGCCAGAATATATAAACTCTTTTGAATTATCATTTATGCAGTATTTCAAAAAAGGGTTAATAGCTCCATCTTTGTTCTATCGTAATACTACAGATATGATAAGTAGTTATATCAAACAATTGAATGATACTGTTTATTTGACAACTTACGAAAATTATAAATCTTCTAGCTCTTATGGATTAGACATTACTTTTCAATATAGAATATTTAATTTTTGGAATTTAATGTTAAGTACTGTATTTTATTATAATATTATAGATGGCTCTAATGTAGATGCTAGTGTGAAAAGTGAATCATATGGTGGCTTTGCTAGATTAAATAATCAATTTAAATTTAAGAAAAATTGGAGTATGCAATGGATGATTATTTACAATATGCCTACTGAAACTGGTCAAGGTAAAAGAGGCTCATTTTTGGGTTCACATCTATCAGTACAAAAATCATGGAACAGATTAGACTTAGGTATTACTGTTAGAAATCTATTTAATACAGCTCGTTTCAAGGTTGAGTATTATCAACCTTCTTATTACTCATTAGTAGAAAATTATCATGGTGGTTTAGCTTTAATGTGTAACCTTAGCTATAAATTAACTGGAAATTATAAAGAAAAACAACAAAAACAACTTTTAGAAGAAGACGACAGTGGTATGAATGGAATGTATTAATTTTTAATTAGCAAGAGGTAAAGTGAAGGTAAAAGTAGTGCCTACACCTACCTTTGATCTCACATTTATATGCTGATCATGTGCCTCAATGATATGTTTTACTATTGCTAAACCGAGTCCAGTACCACCTACTTCTCTACTTCTACTTTTATCTACACGATAAAATCTTTCAAAAATTCTTTGCAAATGCTTTTCGTCGATACCTATACCATTATCCTCAACTTCTATTAATAAATTTTGCTCAAAATAATATATTTTAATAAAAGTTTTGCCTGATTGCCTTCCATATTTTATAGAATTGTCTATTAAGTTTATTAATACTTGCCTTAATTTGTCTTTATCTGCTAATACATAAACTGGTACACTTGTATGATTTTGTATTATCATTTGAATATTTCTCGTATTGGCCTTTAGCTCCATAATGTCTATAACTTCTTTCACTAAAGCTATAAAATCAAATTTTGTTATATACAAAGGATCAGTATTTTGTTCCAATTTTGTTATGGTTTCTAAATCTTCTACCATTGTAATCATTCTTTCAATAGTAAAAGAAGATCGTTGGAGATATTTCATATTAACGTCAGGATCTGCTACTGCACCATCGATGAGTGTATCTACATAGCCTTGTAGCGTAGTTAATGGAGTTTTTAACTCATGAGAAACATTTGCTAAAAAATCTTTACGAAAGTTTTCTAATTCTTTTAAAGTAGCAATTTCTAGATTTTTGAGTTCAATCCACCTTTCTACATCTTGCTGTACACGATTTAAAACATCACCTTTCACCCACTCTTGAATAGGTTGTTTATCATCGCCCAGACGTTTAGTAGCTATATTTTTATATATTAATCTTATTTTATCATAAATAAACCTGACGATTAATTTTTTAAATAAAAAATAAATACAGATAATTTCAGAAATTAAAATGACGATCCAAATGGCCAAAGACAAATCTATGAAATAAAATAATAAGCAATTAATTATCAATGAAAAACAAGTTATTAAAGTGAAAACCCAAGACAAATTCTCAGGATTTCCGGTATTTAAGAAATTTTTAAACATTTATTCATTTATTTTATAACCTACACCTTTAATAGTTTGAATTAAATCATTACCTAATTTTTCTCTAAGTTTTCGTATATGCACATCTATAGTACGTTCTCCCACATAGATATCATTACCCCACACTTTATCTAGAAGTTCATCACGAGTATAAACTCTACCAGGATGTTTGGCTAATTCATATAAAAGTTCAAATTCTTTTCTAGGCAAAACTAGAGGGTTCCCATCATTTAGCACTTCAAATCTTTCAGGATTTATAGTGATATTTTTTATTTCAATCAGATTATTCAGATCTTTATCATTATTTAGCCTACGTTCTATAGAATGAATTTTGCTAATAAACACACGTGGTTTTATAGGTTTAGCGATGAAATCATCTCCACCTGATTCTAGAGCAGCTATCTGAGTGAAATCTTCATTACGTGCAGTTAGAAATATGATATAAGGATGATAATTTTTTAATTGCTCTCGTATTTGCCTACAGGTTTCTATACCATCCATCTCTGGCATCATAATATCTAATACTATAATTTCAGGATTATGTTTATTTACTATTTCTAAAGCTTTGATGCCACTGCGCGCTTTTAATACTTTATATCCTTCTTTTGCAAGATTATAACTCAAAAATTCAATTATATCTTCTTCGTCATCTACAATTAAAATTTGCATAATTATTTTTTTCAAAATTAATAATTTAAATACTATTTTGCTAAATTTAATAGTAATATAATATGAATTTAAAGATTTATTAATATTGTATTATTTTTAAGGTGATAGGTAAAAGGTAAAAGGTAAAAGGTAAAAGGGGTGAAGGGGTGAAGGGGTGAAGAGGAGACTAGGAGAGGGGGAGAAGAGGAGACTAGGAGAGGGGGAGAAAAGGAGACTGGGAGACTTGGAGATAGGGAGACTTGGTGAAGAGGAGAAAAGGAGAATAGGAGACGAGGAGACTGGGAGAATAGGAGAGTAGGTGATAAGTGATAAAGTTGATTAGTTGATGAATTTAAAAGGTTAAGCAAAAAGATAAGACTAATTTAAGTTATTATTTTAATTACAAAAATTTAAATAAAAACCTTTTTTCTATAAACCTATGTCAATTAATTTTTTATATCAAACATTAAAAATATTAGGTTTATTACAATTATCATATTAAAAATATTGACTTTAATATTTATCTTTGCCAAAAAAATGCTTAGAATTGGTGTCGTCGGTATTGGCCATTTAGGTAAAATACATCTCAATTGCATTAAAGAAATATCTGGTTTTGATCTTGTGGGGTTCTATGATATAGACAGTGAAGTAGCAAAGGATGCAGAGCAAAACTACAAAATAAAATCATATAATAATTTCGAAGAGCTACTCAATGATGTAGATGTGATAGATATAGTAACTCCTACAATATCGCATTTCGAATATGCTAAAAAATCATTAGAAGCTCATAAACATGTTTTCATAGAAAAACCTATTGTTACTACTATCGAAGAAGCTAAAGCTTTAATGGAAATAAGTAAAAAGGCTGGTGTAAAAATACAAATAGGGCATGTAGAGAGGTTTAATCCTGCATTTATAGCTGCACGACCTTATATTAATGATCCTAAATTTATAGAAGCTAACAGATTATCATTTTATGATCCACGAGGGACAGATGTGCCAGTGGTTTTAGATTTGATGATTCATGATATAGATATATTACTAACTATTGTAGATTCACCAATTAAAGATATATATGCTAATGGGGTTCCTGTAATTACTAATAATATTGATATTGCTAATGCTAGAATAGAATTCATGAATGGTAGCGTGGCTAATCTAACTGCTAGTAGAATATCTATGAAAAAAATGAGAAAAATGAGACTATTTCAGAAAGATAGTTACATCAGCATGGATTTTTTAAATAAACAATCTGAAGTTATACAAATTGAGGATAATCTCATTAATAATGGTGAGGATAATATCTTATCAATTCCAATTAAAGTAAATGATAATATTAAGAAATATGCAGTAGTGAAAAAAATAATTTTACCAGAGGTGAATGCTATTAAAACAGAATTAGAGAAATTCCTGGAAAGTATCCTCACTGATATTAAACCAGAAGTATCTTTAGAGGATGGCTATAAGGTACTGGATGTAGCCCATCAGATAATTATGAAAATTCAAAATAATTTGTTACAAATTAATTAATTTTTGTAATAAAAATTAATTTTAATAGTTAATATACTTAACAAAGAGATATGAGGAAATATTTATTCTTAATTTTTGTCATTTTCATAATATTTAATATTACATCGTGTGAATGGTTAGATCCTGCTGAACAAATACCATCATTTTTGCAAATTGATGAAGTAGATTTGAATGTAAGACCAGGAGAAGGGTCTGCGTCTCATGCTATTAATACTGTATGGGTATATGTAGATGGCACTGCTAACGGAGTATATGAATTACCAGCCAAAATACCACTTTTATACGAAGGCATACATGAATTAATTATTATGCCAGGCATTAAACTAAACGGTATCACAACTACCAGGGCTGTTTATCCTTTTTATGACAATTACGTAACTCAGGTAACTTTCGTGCCAGATAGTGTCATAAAAGTAAAACCAGTTTTTAATTATATGGAAGGTATTAATTTCCATTTTATTGAAGATTTCGAAACACCTGGTACTATATTTAATAGTTCTCCAGCTAGTGATACTACTATCATAACTACAAATAATGAAGAAGATGTTTTTGAAGGTGTTTTTTCTGGTATTATTTCGTTAACTGATACCGAAGATTCGGTTTTTATATACACAGTAAATAGTTATTCTTTAGAACCCGGTTTAATGCATTTTTTGGAATTAAATTATAAAAGTACAGAACATCTAACGATTGGAGTAAATGTATATACTAATACTGGTCCACTCACATATCCATATATTGTGCTAAAACCGACAAGTGAATGGAAAAAATTTTATATTAACCTTACACCATTAGCGACTAGATATGGTGCTAATAGCACTTTTATAATATATTTTAGTTCTGAAAAAACAAGCAATAATGTAGAAGGGAAAATCTTATTAGATAATATTAAATTAATTTCATCACAATAGCTTATGAATGAAAGGATAGAGCCACCACTGCACAAAGTACGCTATACCATTTATTATTTGGTGTTAGATATTATCTCAACACTCGGTGGATGGTTATTTTTATCTTTTTATAGAAAAAATCTCATATATAATGGTAGCTATGACTTTAGCTCTCTATCAGAAATGATTTTTAGTGATACTAATTTTTACATAGGTGCTATAATAATCCCAATAATTTTTATTTTTATTTTTGCTTTTTCAGATTCCTATAGAGAAGTATATCGCAAAAGTAGATTAAAAGAGCTTTTCACTACTTTTCTACAATGTTTAATAGCTGTTACGATTGTTTTTTTTGTAGTTGTCTTAGATGATTATCCATATTACCATTATAAATATCTCTATAATGTTTATTTTTCTTATTTAGGTATTAGCTTTTTGGCAACATATATTCTGCGATTATCTTTAATGTCTTGGACTAAAAAAAGAATTAAAAAAGGAAAAATTGTTTTTAATACTTTAATAATCGGTAATAATTTATTAGCAGAAAGAGTATATAATTCTATAAATAAAGATAGATATGATACTGGACAAAATGTCATTGGTTATGTTAAAATAAATGGTGGTGAAGATATTCTAAAAGATCAATTGCCCTGTTTATGTGAATTAAATGAGATAGATAGAATCATAACAGCATATTACGTTGAGGACGCATATATTGTTTTGAAGCCAGAAGATTACGACAAAATATCTAATGTTTTATCTAATAGAAATATTTTCGATGTAAATTTATATATAGTTTCTGATGTGAAAGATATCATAGTTACTAGTAGTGTAAAAATACATCCATTCTCTAATATAGCATATATAAATGTTCCGAAATATTTGTTATCTACATGGCAGAGTTTTTTGAAAAGAGCAATAGATATTTTTGTTTCAGTTATAGCATTGATATTGCTTTTACCATTATTGATATTTATAGCATACAAAGTAAAAAAAAGTTCTCCTGGCCCGATAATTTATAAGCAAGAGAGAATAGGAAGATATGGTCTGCCATTTAACATTTATAAATTTCGCAGTATGTATGTAAATGCGGAAGATAAAGGACCAGCATTGAGTTGCAAAGATGATAATAGAGTTACTCCTTGGGGGAGAGTTATGCGAAAATATAGATTTGATGAGCTACCACAATTTTTTAATGTGATTAAAGGTGATATGTCCCTCGTAGGACCTAGACCAGAGAGACAATTCTATATTGATCAAATAGTGAAAATAGTACCATATTATAAATTATTGTTTAAGCTAAAACCAGGTATAACATCTTGGGGACAAGTGAAATATGGTTACGCTGAGAATATTGAGCAAATGATAGAGAGATTATATTACGATTTACTTTATTTAGATAATATTTCTCTTTTTAGCGATTTTAAAATTCTGATTTTAACTGTTATAATTGTCTTTAAGGGAGAAGGAAAATAATTTGGGGAAAATTTTATGACTACTCCAATACACCAGCCAACCTAAAAATGCACCTAATATTGCTCCACATAAAATATCAATAGGATAATGTACACCTAAATATGCTCTGCTATACCCTACTGCAAAGGCATATAATCCGAAAAGTGTTATTCCCATTATCCATTTTTTCCATTTTTTATTGGCAAACGGTTTTAGTAATAACCATGCTAACACTGCAAAGCCAGTGCAATTAGTAGCATGAGATGATACGAAACTATATTTACCGCCACATTTATTTTTAATTAATATTACATTAGTGGCTATTTCTGGTTCATGACATGGTCGCAATCTTTTCACACTCTTTTTTATCATTACAGATGACTGATCAGTGAATAATAGTAAAATCACAAATAATAAGATGTAAGCCCATGATTTCTTTTTATAATGAATAATTAATAAAATTAATACTGCTGCATAAAGAGGAATCCAAAAATATTGCTGAGATACGAGATATAAAATTATATCTAAAAAGCCTGTTCTAGCATGATTAATTAATAATAATAATTGTGTATCCCAGCTTAATATTGTTTCTAACATATTAATATTTTTCACAAAATTAATATATTTTTTATTATAAGGTGCATCACCTACAATTACAAGCTTTAAATCTGTATTTAATTTAGTATATGCCTCAATTAAACA
>JASEGF010000013.1:9668-18897 GCA_030017935.1 Bacteroidales bacterium
CTATTATTTAATGTAATATGTGAGATTTATTTATGAATAATAAGTTTATTAACCCTTTTTATTATTCAAAATAAGGTAAAATATTTTTAGGTTATTTATTTATAATTTGTAATTTTGACAATTGTTGAAATAAATTAAAATCAAATAAAAGGTATAATTTTTTCGTTTATATGTTTTTTAATAGAGTGAAATTTTATAGTACAATAATTTTAGTATTATTAATGAATTACTGTTTTGCACAAAAAGAACAAAATAAATTAATAGAATTTGCTGGAATAGTTGTTACAGCAGATAGTTTAAAGCCTATACCATTTGTACATATTTATGTAAAAGAAACTAAAATGGGAACTATAAGTAATATAAATGGGCTATTTAGTATTGTCGGAGAAAAGGGGCAAACTATTGTATTTACATTTGTAGGATATAAACCTGTATATTATAAAATTCCAGATACATTGAAGCATACCTTTTACAATTTGATACAGCCAATGATTACTGACACTATATATTTAGATAAAACGGTAATTTATCCATGGCCATCTAGGGATAAATTTAAAGAAGCTTTTATTAATACTGTGCCTCCTGATGATGATTTAGAAAGAGCTAGGAAAAATCTTGCATTTATGGAATGGAAAGATAAAGAATTAAATTATGTAGCTAGAGATGGGCAATCGTCATATAATCAGATGATCAGGCAGATGACCTATCAAAATTATTCTGCTGGTCAATTAGTTAAACCAAATAATCTATTAAATCCTTTCGCTTGGGCAGAATTTATAAAAGCATGGCAAGACGGACAATTTAAACGTAATCCATCTAAAGAAAAAGAAACTAATGAATATTACTATAATGAGCCATTACATTAGGATTTTAATTCTGTTATTGCTTTTACCAATAAGCACTTGGGCACAAGAAAAAGTAACTCTATCCGGTAATATAAAAAATGCTAATAATGAACCTATTCCTTTTGCTAACATAGGTATAGTAAACTCAAATATTGGTACAGCTACAAATATTAATGGTTATTTTGAAATTTCATTTCCTTATAGAGATACAGTAATAATAGGCATAAGTACAGTTGGCTACGAACGCTTTTATGATACTTTGATAAAACCTCAAAAAAAGCTCAATAGAGATTATATTTTAACAACATTAAGTACTTTGCTGCCACAAATAGAGGTTACTGAACAAGTAGATTTAGCCAAAGGTATTCAAAGATTAGATCCTAAAAAAGGGCAATTATTACCTACTACTGGTGGACAAGTAGAGACTTTAATTAAATTAATGGGAATGGGAGTACAATCTAGTAATGAATTGAGTAGTCAATATTCTGTAAGAGGTGGCAACTACGATGAAAACTTAGTTTATGTCAATGATTTTGAAATATATAGACCAATACTAACGCGTAGTAGTGAACAGGAAGGATTGAGTTTTTTGAACTCTGATCTTATAGGTTCTATTGATTTTTCATCTGGAGGATTCGAAGCTAGATATGGAGATAAAATGTCATCAGTATTAGATGCTACTTACCTAAGACCAACAGAAAAAATCACAACAATTCAAGCTAGCTTATTATCTACTAATATTTCAACTATTGGTACCTTATTCAAAAATAAATTTACATATTTAGCTGGTTTTAGATATAAAACTAATAAATACATACTCAAATCGCTACCAACAAGTGGTGATTATTTCCCTAAAATTTTTGATTTTCAGACTTATCTAACCTATCAAATAAATAAACATTCAGAGATAGCAGTACTAGGATATTGGAATTATAATCAATTCACATTTTATCCAAAATCTCGCGAAACATCCTTTGGTACTATTAGCGAAACATATAAAATAAATATGTATTTCGAAGGAGCAGAAAAAAATTTATTTAATATGTGGATAGGCGGTCTCAAATGGACTTATATTACAGATTCTAATACTATTTTCAAAACTATTTTTAATACTTATCATTCTGATGAGCAAGAGATTTTTGACGTTTTAAGTCAATATTGGATGCATACTCTAGAAATAGACTATGAATCAGAAACTTTTGGCAGAGAAGGTGAACTAATGGGCATAGGCAGCTATCTAAATCATGGAAGGAACTATCTGGACCTACAAGTAGCATATTTAGAAGAAAAAATTTCTCATAAAATAGGAAATCATAATTTAGATTTTGGAATAAAAGGACAAGGTAATTGGTTTGATTTCAAGATGAGAGAGTGGATATATATGGATTCTGCTGGCTATTCGCTACCTACAATTACCGATAGCATAGGATATACACAAACTCAGCCATATAAACCTCTCGAATTGTATGAATTTATTAAAAATAAGCAAACTACAGCTAACTGGATTATTTCAGGGTATTTGCAAGATAGCTGGACAAAAAAATTTGAAGGTAAAGGAACTATGACCACGATATTAGGTGTAAGAGGTGGATATTATAGCATAAATAATACCTTTATGTTTAGCCCTCGTTTTTCTATTAGCTATACTCCAGAATGGCAAAGGTTAATGGCTTTTAGATTTTCATTAGGACTATATCAGCAGCCACCATTCTGGAAAGAAATGGTGGGGTGGGATGGTACAATTTATAACGATATTCCAAATCAAAAATCTGTTCATGCTGTTGTAGGAATGGAATATTCTTTCCAAGCTTGGGAAAGACCATTTAAATTTGTTACCGAAGCTTACTACAAATATCTTTATGACCTTATCCCATATGTGGTAGATAATATTAGAATAAGATATTTGCCAGATCAGAGATCAAAAGGCTATGCTACAGGTATTGATTTGAAATTGTATGGTGAATTTGTGCCAGATGTAGATTCATGGATTAGCGTTTCAGTTATGAAAACAGCAGAAGATATCATAGGTGATTACTATTACATTTATTATAATAGTGAGGGGGAACGAATAATTCCAAATTATACTTTAAATAATGTTCCAGTAGATAGCGAAAAAGTAATGCCAGGCTATATACCACGTCCAGGAGACCAGCGAGTAAATATTTCATTATTTTTTCAAGATTACATTCCCAATCATCCAAATTTTAAAATGAATTTAGCTCTGCAATTTGGCACTGGACTGCCATTTGGCCCTACAAGTAATAAAAAATATTTACAAACAAACAGAACATCTCCATATAGAAGAGTAGACATTGGTTTCTCTGCTAAATTATTTACTGGAGATTCTAAAGTAGCAAAAGCTCTAAAAGAGTGCTGGATTAGCTTAGAAGTTTTGAATTTACTACAAATAAGAAATGTGGTTTCATATACATGGGTAACAGATGTAAATGGTAGGATGTATGGTGTGCCTAACTATTTAACCGATAGACAAATAAATTTGAAATTTATTGTAAAATTTTAACAAATAAATCACAGTATTGTAATCATTTTATGCTACAATACTGTCATAGCTGTATAAACTAAAAATATTTCATTGCTATAATAAAAAATCAATAAGATTATTCACAAAGTAAAGACAAAGGAGGGATAAAGATTTTTTGGAAGAGGATTAGGAGGGGCTGGGATGAGTAACAAAATTTGTTATACTTTACAGTATGTTAATCATATCTTTGACTAATTATCTCTCTATACTTGTCCCACGCCCATCTATCGTGGGATGACAAGTTCAGCAGTCTCCCAATGTCAGGATCTATCAACTCTTTTAAGTATTTACTCATTATCACAAACCACATCAAGTAGCTTTGTAAGTACTTTGTAGCTACACCGTGAAATCTACTCAACCACGTCTTGAAATCACTTATTTTGCTCTCTATTATCTTTACACTATATATCCCGCGTTTAATCTGTCTTTTGTTTACTATAACTTTTTTACTTTGTAAACTCTTCACAGCTTTTCTGAACTCTTTCTTTGGCTTCACACATATCAGATTGTTTTCTGATAATCTATTCTTTAGCTCTTCTCTCAATTGCTCATTTTTTACTTTTTTTTCACCAACTTGTTTGAAAAGTAAATTACCTTCTCTATCGGTAACTACTAATACTGCTACTTTGGGATGTTTTTTCCTTTTAGCTTTACGATATTCTTCTTTGCTTTTGAACTTTCTACCTTTTTCAGAATAGTTCATTAGCAGTTCATCGGCTTCTATAATTCCAGAGAAGCTTATACCACCTTCTAATGCTCTAATAGCAGCTAATATTTTGTGTCGCCATTCGAAGCTTGTTTTTAGACAAATGCCAACCTCATCAGCACATGCTCGCAGACTTTTACCTTCCAGCATACATTTCATGTAATCTAGCATTAATGGATATTTTCTCATACGATAGACAAAGGTGCGAGCAGTCTCACGAAATTGATAACCACAGGTTTTGCATTTATAAACTTGTCTGCCGTTCCTTTTGCCTACTTTTATGACATTCTCGCTTCTGCAGTCTGGGCAAATTGCTGCGGTAGATTGAATTTTTACTTTTTGATAATCTACAGCAGTTGCATTGTTATTAACTAGATATTGATATAGCTGATCCAGGAAATCTCGTTTATGATCCTTGGGCAAAGCCAAGTATTTATCGATGTTTTCTATTAATTCCTTCATAATTATAAAATTTTTAACAAAATTAATAAATTTTATTGAAATTATAAAATATTTAAACTATAACATAAAAATGTTATTATTTTACCCTTTTTATCAAACCTCATTTTAACTATAATTTTGATAATATTTATTTGTTTTACAATATCTATTATACATCTAATTTAAATTTAAAGACAAATAATTAAAATATTAATATATTTAAAATTTATTATCTTTGCAAAAATTTAAAATATAAAAATATATTTATTATGAAAATAAAATCATTTTTAAAATTATTACTCATAAGCATATTTTTAATGCCTCAGATTTTAAAAGCAGATGAAGGCATGTGGCTTTTAAATTTAATTGACGAGCTAAACTACACTGATATGAAAAATAAAGGGCTCAAGATTACTGCTGAACAAATCTACTCTATTAATAAGAGTTCTATTAAAGATGCCATTGTGATGATAAATGATGGTCAATGTAGTGGCTATATGGTATCTAATCAAGGGTTAATGATGACTAATCATCATTGTATTTTAGATTATATCACAGATAATTCTATAAAGTATAATTCTGATTATGTTAAAAATGGTTTTTATGCTCCAGATAAATTACAAGAGTTATATAATCCTAATTTAAGAGTAAAATTTTTATTAAAAATCGAAGAGGTAACTGATAAAGTATTAAAAAATGTTACAGATGATATGTCTGCATTAGAAAGGGATTCTATTATTAATGAAAACATAGAATTTATTATAGAAAATGCAACTAAAGGTTCGTCATTGGTGGCATCTGTTGTGCCTCTTTATAAAGGGTCACAGTATATTTTGATGTTATATGAAGAATACAAAGATGTAAGGTTAGTATGTGCGCCACCTATATCAGTAGGCTTTTTTGGTGGAGATACAGATAATTGGACTTGGCCAAGACATGATGGAGATTTTGCTTTTTTGAGAATTTACATGGGACCAGATGGTAAACCTGCTTCTTATAATAAAAAGAAAAATATTCCTTATACTCCTAAATATTATTTACCCATAAGTAATAAAGGTTATGGAGAAGGTGATTTCGTTATGAGTATAGGTTATCCAGGCAATACTGATAGATTTATGACTTCTTATGGTGTACAGCAAGTGTTAGATATTATAGATCCTACAATTGTTAGGATTAGAGATATCAAACTTGGCATTTTAAAAAGAAATATGCAAGAAGATTCTACTATTGCTCTGATGTATACTCCTAAGTATAATCATATTTCTAACTATTGGAAATATTTTATGGGACAAATTGATGTGATGAATAGACTAAAAGTAATGGAAACAAAACGTAATCTCGAAAAAGAGTTTACTTCGTGGATCAATGCAGACCCTCAGAGAAAAATGCAATATCAAAATGTACTTAATAATATTCAAAATATCATTACATCATCAAATCAACTTCGTAAAGCAATTATTTATTATAATGAAGCGGCTTTTAATGGACCAGATCTGATTTCATTAATCTTGAAATTTGACAGTTTATATTTAACTTTAAAAAATAATGAATTATCTGATGATCAAAAAAATAAAACTATATTAGAGCAAACCACAAAATTAAAGTATTATATTTCTAATTATTTTTATCCTAGTTTTAATGCCAATGTAGATAAAGAATTATTTATTTCTCTTTTTCAAATGATCTATAATGATTTATTACCACAATATCATCCTGATATTTTTATGCAAATTAGTCAAAATTCTACTTTTTCACTTTTCGCTGATGAGGTTTATGATAAATCTATATTTTCTTCTAAAACAAAAATATTTGATTTTCTAAATAATCCTCAATTATCTAATTTAGAAAATGATCTTGGTTTTAAAGTAACTAAATCTTTATATGTTAAATATAGGGATATTTATAAAGAATATGATAAAACTATTATAAATCTTAATAATGAAGAAAGAAAATTTTTGGCAGGCATTAGTGAAATGTTGAAAAATTCTCATAAATTTTATCCAGATGCCAATAGTACAATGAGATTAACATATGGTAAAATAGCTAACTATACCCCCACTGATGGTTCACCACTACCATATTATACAACTTTAGATGATATGATTGCTCAAGAAAATCCTAATAATCAAGAATTTATCGTTGATCCTAAACTAAAACAACTTTACAATAATAAAGATTTTAGTACTTATACTGTCAATGGTAAAGTACCACTTTGTTTTATTAGTGATCTTGATGTGATAGGTGGTTGCTCAGGAGCACCTGTATTAAATGCTAATGGTGAAGTAATAGGTATTGTATTTGATATTAATTGGGAAGCAACCTCTTCTCAATATACCTTTGATGCAGAACAAACTAGGTGTATAGCTACTGATATTAGATTTGTTTTGTTCTATTTAGATAAATATCTGAATGCTCAAAATATTATTAATGAACTGACTATTATTTGATATAGTCTATCCTACCCTACCTATAATTTCTCTTTTTTATAAATAAAATGGTTTTGTACCTGGAAATTTTTTTTCATGAAGGGTTAGTACTTCTTTATAAATAATTTCCTTTAATTCTTCAATTCCATTATTTTGTATTGCAGAAATAAAAACAGATGCTTTATATGTTGATGAATTTTTATTATGTAAAATAAAATCTTGCAAGTTAAATTGTGGATTAGATATTAGCATGTTTTGCTCGAAAAGATCCATCTTATTATTATACAGTAATAATAATTTTATCAGCAGCATTTATATCAGATAATATTTGATACACCACTTGCATTTGCTTCTCATATTGTGGTGATGACAGATCTACTACATGTAGTAAGATATCTGCTTCATTAACTTCTGCTAAAGTAGACTTAAAAGATTCTATCAAAAATGTTGGTAATTTTCGGATAAAACCCACTGTATCACTAAGTAAAAAACTTACATCTTTTATCATTACTTTTCTAGTTGTCGTATCTAAGGTGGCAAAAAGTTTATCTTGTACCAAAACATCAGATTTACTTAATAAATTCATTATAGTAGATTTCCCGACATTAGTATAGCCTATTAGAGTAGCTCTCACAATAGATTGTCTATGCTTTCGCTGAGTTTGTTTTTGTTTGTCCATCTCAGCTAATTGTTTTTTTAATTTATTTATTTTATCCCTTATTATACGTCTATCAGTTTCTATTTCTTCCTCACCAGGACCTCGCATACCTATACCTCCTCGTTGTTTAGAAAGATGTGTCCACATCCTTGTCAGTCTAGGTAACAAATATTCATATTGGGCTAATTCTACCTGTGCTTTTGCTATTGCAGTTTTGGCATGATCTGCGAAAATATCTAAGATTAAATTTGTTCTATCTATTATTTTGCAATCGAATATTTTCTCTAAATTTCTAATTTGTGATGGAGATAGCTCATCATCAAAAATTACTGTATCTATATCATTTGTTTTAACAAAATCAGCAATTTCATCTGCCTTGCCTTTGCCAACAAAATATCTTGCATCGATTTTGCTAAGATTTTGATAAAATACTTTCACAACTTCTGCATTTGCTGAGCTAGCTAAAAAAGCTAACTCCTCTATAAATTCTTCTGTTTCTTCTTTAGATTGTCCTGGCAGTGAAACACCAACGAGGACGCATCTCTCTCGATTCTTTAATAATGATATGTTTTGTGGTTTCAATTTTCAGTTATTTTTTATTACCAATACTTAAAAATAATAATGCAGTAGCAAAGCTAAAGCCATATAGCAACCATAAATAAGAAAAATTTAATGTAAAAATATCTAATATCTTGTAAAAAGACAACGTTGTAAGAGCTATACTAGAGATCAATGTAATCGTGTGTTTTTTTAGAAAACCTCCTATAAAGAGTAAAATTCCAGCAATCAAAAATAATAAATGAAAGATAAATGCTATTTCAAAAGCTGGTTTCATGTTAAAAATTATAGGAAATGAAATAGAATATACTAATAAAAGTATCATTATTCGTAGTACCCATAAGGCTAATGGAGTAAAAGACTTTACTGGCTTCATTTTTTATTACAAAATTATTACAATTATTTTTATCACAGAATTGACTAATTTTAAAAAAAGCTAAAAGCTATTTTAAAATACTGTGTAATTAATTAATTGAACTAGGCGATTAGACAATAAATTTTCCTAAATATTTTTGGGTCAATGGAATAACTTCAAAATTAAGTTTATACCAAGTTGCGTTCTAATATGTAATATTAAGGTGTGGAAAATTTGTTAATGATTTAAGATATTCTGGATTAGCATTTAATCTATTTAACCCATCACATACAGCATCCACTGCATTTTTTATATTTTTAAAATATTTGTTATGTAATTCTTTTTCTCTTATATCATCCCAAATATGTTCAACGCTGTTTGTTTCTGGGCTGTATGGTGGTTGTTGTATGAAAAAAATATTAGAAGGTATTTTTAATGTTTTTGAACGATGCCATCCGGCTCCATCTACTTGCATTATTATTTTATTTTCTGAAAATTCATTAGATATTTCCTCCAAAAATATATTCATCATTTCTGTATTTGCATATGGTAGTATTAATGAAACTGCTCTACCTAATAAAGGACATACTGCTGTATATGCATAAAAAGATTCTCGCACTATTTGTCTCTTAACTACAGGCCTTATTCCTTTGGGTGCCCAACTATGTCTTGGTATATTAACTCGTCCAAAACGTCCC
>JASEGF010000140.1 GCA_030017935.1 Bacteroidales bacterium
GGCAAATCATCTATGCTTGTGCATAACCAAACATAATTTTTTGTACTACTTCTAATAGTAGAAAATGATAAATCAAACATAATTTTGTCATTAAAAGATTAAAGAAATAATCTACAATATTAAAAAATTCAATACTAAAAAGTTGATTTTAACCTCTTATCTTCAGAGATTATTTTACTATTTCTAATAATTCAACTTTAAAAATTAGAGTAGAACCAGCAGGTATTTCTCCAATAGGTCTATCTCCATAAGCCAGATCTGATGGTATATATAATTCAAAAACAGAGCCAACGGGCATTAAAGTAAGACCTTCTGCCCATCCAGGGATGACTTGAGTTAGTTCAAATTCTATAGGTTCACCTCTTTCATAGCTACTATCAAATACTTTACCGTTGATAAGTTTCCCTTCATAATGAACTTTTACTTTATCTGTACTAGTAGGCTTGGGACCTTCGCCCATTTTAATAACTTTATATTGTAGCCCTGATGGTGTTTGATAAACTTCAGGATTATTTTTATTTGACTCTAAAAATTTTTGACCAACTTCTTTATTAAGTTTAGCTTCTTCTAATCTTTTAGCTTCTGATTTTTCCATAGCAATTTTTTGTAATTTTTGCATAGCAGCTTGAAACTCTTGATCAGTAAAGATAGTATCAACATTATTCAAAACATTTTCGTATCCAGCTTTTAAATAATTTATATCAATATCGAGTTGATTATTTTTAAAATTTTTCGCTAAATCAGTTCCTATCAAGTAACTAACAGTATCTTTGAATGTGCTAAACTGAAGAGGTGCAGTCGTCACTGATTTACTATTTTTCTTCTCATTTTTTGAGCGTGAGCTGTCATTTTGCGCATTGCAAGTATAAATTGCAAATAAAGACAAAATTGTAATAACAAAAACTTTCTTTTCCATTTTTTTGTTACAAATTTACATCAAAAAAAAATATTGCAAAAAAATAATACTATGTATAAAAAAAGTAAAACTATTATTTAAAGTATAACATAAAATGTTACATATATTTCATCACCTCTTTATTAACGCCCTATAATATTGATTAATTGATATTATTCAGACTTATTCCTACTCGATATTATTTATATCTTTATTATTAATTTCTAAATCTGACGAAATGCCATTATTTTTCATTAATTTACTGACAGCTTCGAATAATTCTGGTAATTTCTTTAATAAAGCAATTTCTCGCATTTTATCAGATGCTTCTCGAGCTGGGCTACCAAAATAAACTTTGGCACCTTCTATAGATTTAGCAATACCAGATTGTCCTAAAATCATCGCTCCTTTACCTATAGTAAGATCTTTTTGTACTCCAACTTGTCCCCAAAGGATTACATTATCCTCCATATTCACTACGCCGGCTATCCCTGCCTGAGCTGCTATTAAGCAATTTCTCCCTATGATAGTATCATGCCCTACTTGGATTAAATTATCTAATTTTGTTCCTTTACCAATAATAGTATCAGATGATACGCCTCTATCTATTGTGCAGCATGAACCTATTTCTACATCGTCTTCTATGACTACTCTGCCGCACCCTTCTAATTTATCTAGATAATCTGGGCGTCTTTTGAAATAGAATGCTTCTCCTCCTATTACTGTCCCACTATTAATAATTACATTATTACCAATGATTGTATTTGCGTGAATTGTAACATTAGGATGAATAATACAATTTTTACCAATTTTTACATTTGGTCCTATGAATACTAAAGGCTGAATTATAGTACCTTCACCAATTTCAGCACTTGGATGTATAGGCATTTGCTGTGGCTGGAAAGGTGCAAAAAATTTTACTAATTTTACATAATCTCTAAAAGGATCATCTGAGTATATTAGTGCTTTCCCATTTGGAGCTTCTACTTCTTTATTAATTAATATTATTGAAGCTAAGCAGCTGAGTGCACGATTAAAATATTTTTCATTATCTACAAATGTAATGTCTCCAGGTACAACCCTATGTATCTCATTGATGCCTGTTGCTTTAATATTTTTATCTCCTATAACCTTAGCAATTGGATTATTTATAATTGCAACAAGCTCTTCTATACTATATTGTCTTTCTAAGTTCATTATTCTAGTATTTTTTTGTTAAAAAATTTTATTTTTTTAATCTTTATTAACTCTTTCACCATACTCACCTGTTTGAGTATTTACCTTAATTTTATCACCAACATTGATAAAAAGTGGAACTCTAATTTCTGCACCAGTTTCTAAAATGGCGGGCTTCATAGCATTAGTAGCAGTATCGCCCTTTATACCAGGTTCGCTATATGTTACCTCTAGAACTACATATGTAGGTAATTCACAAAATAGTGGAGTTTCACTTTCTGCATGAAAAACTATTTCTACCTCTTGGCCTTCTTTAAGAAATTGTGGAGCATTAATAAGCGATTCAGGAATCATTATTTGCTCAAATGTCTCTACATGCATGAAGTGATAATCCTCATTATCCTTATATAAAAATTGATATGGACGTCTTTCTATTCTTTGAATGTTAATTTTAACTCCTGATTGAAAAGTATTCTGAAGTATGCGCCCGCTGGGAATATGTTTTAGTTTTGTCCTAACAAATGCACCGCCTTTTCCTGGTTTTACATGTTGAAATTCTACTACCGTGTATAGCTCACCATTAAATTCTATACATATTCCATTACTTATATCTGCTGTTGTTGCCATTTAAATTTTTGGCAAAATTATATCATTTTTTTGAATTATCATAAATCAAAATTAAAAAAATATATAAAGAAATTTTATAAAACTATTAAATTATTTACTTGATCATTAGCTATTCTATCAGCATCTGTATCAGTTATAAAAATTTGAGTTAAATTAAAATTTTGTAATTGTTCTAATAATTTATGTGTTCGATACTTATCCAATTTATCAAAAATATCATCTAATAGCAAAATGGCATGTTCATTATAATGATTACTCAACCACTGGTACAAAGATAATTTGAGAGCTATGATAAATAATTTTTGTTGTCCTTGAGAAGCTATCTGTGAGATATCATCATTATTAAATAAAAAATACAATTTATCTCTATGAATACCTATCGTAGTGTGTGTCAGACGAAGATCATTTTCTAGAGTATCATTAAAAAGATTTTCTATGTTTTCAGGATAAATGTTTGATTCATATTTTATAGCTATTGGCACATTAATATTGGATATAGAATAAAAAATATTACTAATAGTATTATTGATATCTGCTATTAAATTAGTTCGATATTTATAAATTTCTACATTAAGTGGAATTATATTAGTATCAATAGCATTTAGCATATTAGAAAAATCTTTACCAAATAAGTTTTGTTGTTTTAACAAATGGTTTCTTTGAAGCAAAAGCTTTTGATAATTTTGTAAAGCATTCAGATAATTACTATTTTGCTGTGATAAAATCTGATCTATCAGTTTACGTCTGTTTTCTTGATTATAAACTAGTTCGTAAATATCTGATGGACAAATAAAAACCATAGGGATAAGTCCTAAATGTGTTGAAAATCTTTTATAGAATTTTTCATTTCTGCCTACTTTTTTACCATTAACATTATGATATAAAACTTCTATATTTTCTGGACTATTATTATCTGAATAAAAAAATCCTTTTATTAAAAAAAATTCTTTATTAAATTGTATAAATTTATTATCATTAATATTATAAGGATTGCGTGTAAGTCCCAAATAATAAATGCTATCGAGGATAGATGTTTTTCCTATACCATTATCTCCCACAATATAATTAAGACCTTCAGAAAATTCTAATTTTAAATAATCATGTATTTTAAAATTTGTAAGCTCTAATCTTTTTAATAACATAAAAAATAGTAAAAATAATTTTCAGAAAGTCAGATGAAATATAGAATTATTAAAATTAAGATAGATTAAATCTATATTTATAAGCTTTCAGTGTATTCATGAGTAAACTAACAATGGTCATAGGACCAATACCTCCTGGTACTGGTGTTATCCATGAAGCTTTTTTAGATACTTCATCGAAATCTACGTCACCTATTGTTCTGTAACCACTTTTTTTTGTATTGTCTGGCACAGTATTTATGCCTACATCTATAACTATTGCTCCATCTTTTACCATATCTGCTTTCACAAAAGCTGGTTTGCCCATAGCAGCTACTAAAATATCAGCTTGCAAAGAAAACTCTTGTATATTGGGAGTCTGAGAATGGCAAAGTGTTACAGTGCAATTGCCAAAATCATTTTTTCTAGATAATAATATAGATAATGGTGTACCAACTATATTTGATCTACCAATTATCACAGCATGTTTACCTGCAGTTTCTATATTATTACGTTTTAGTAATTCAATAATACCACTAGGAGTAGCAGGCAAGTATGTATCTAAACCAAGAACCATTTTACCAACATTAATTGGATGAAATCCATCTACATCTTTTTGGGGATTAATAGTATTAATAATTTTTTCTTCATTTATGTGCTGAGGTAGAGGTAGCTGTACAATGAAGCCATCTACATCCGGGTCATCATTAAGGAATTCAACTACTTTAAGTAATTCATTTTCAGAAGTATCTATTGGCAAATTATAAACTGATGAGGTAAAACCAACTAATTTACTATTTTTTTCTTTATTTCTAACATAAGTTTCGCTAGCAGGATTGTTGCCTACAAGTACAGCAGCTAAATGAGGTGGTCTAAAGCCATCGTCTATAAAATGCGCTACTTGAGCTTGAATTTCTTCTTTTATTTGTTCTGCTGTAGCTTTACCATCTAAAATGTTCATGAGAATAAATTTTTATTTAATTGTTCCATTCTTTTTAATTGTTTCGGATCTGCATTTAGGACTTTTTTCATCATTTTTCGCATTTCTTCAAACTGTTTTAAGAAAGTATTTATATCTTGCACAGTAGTACCGCTACCTTTAGCAATTCTAATTTTTCTAGATCCATTTAATGACTCTGGATGTTCACGTTCATAGGGTGTCATAGAATGAATAATGGCCTCTATTTGTTTAAATGCGTCATCATCAATGTCAATATCTCTAATAGCTTTATTCATGCCAGGAATCATACTCATGAGATTTTTAAGATTTCCCATTTTTTTTACTTGTTGCACTTGATCAAGAAAATCATTGAAATCAAATTTATTTTTTTTGATTTTTTTCTCTACCTCACGAGCTTTTGCCTCATCTACCTGCTGCTGGGCACGTTCAACAAATGATACAATATCGCCCATTCCTAGAATTCTACTAGCCATTCTATCAGGATGAAAAACATCAATATCATCCAATTTTTCTCCAATACTACTAAATTTAATAGGTTTATTTACAGTGGCTTTAATGGAAATAGCAGCACCGCCACGTGTATCGCCGTCTAATTTTGTAAGAACAACTCCATCATAATCTAAAACATCATTAAAAGCCTTTGCAGTATTTACAGCATCTTGTCCCGTCATAGCATCTACTACAAAAAGTGTTTCATCTGGTTTGAGAACATCATAAAGCATTCTGATTTCTTTCATCATATCTTCATCTATGGCTAAACGACCAGCAGTATCTACTATTATTGTATTAATATCATTTTCTTTTACATATTTAAGGGCATCGAGAGCAATTTTTACAGGATTTTTTTCATCTTCTTTAGCAAATACCTGTACACCAGCTTGCTCACCGAGTGTTTTTAATTGATTGATAGCAGCAGGACGATAGACGTCGCAGGCTACTAATATAACATTACGTTTTTTATTATTTTTAAGATAGCGAGCTAGCTTGGCAGCAAAGGTTGTTTTTCCACTACCTTGTAATCCTGCTAATAAGATGACAGCTGGTTTACTTTTCAAATTTAAATCAACAGCTTGACCTCCCATCAGATCTACTAATTCATCATGGACAATTTTTATCATCATCTGACCTGGAGAT
>JASEGF010000141.1:0-1434 GCA_030017935.1 Bacteroidales bacterium
ATTATATTTTCTCCACCTTTTAATATTAGATAATTAGTACTATCTTGAATCAAATCCAAATTTATTCTACCATTTATATATAATTGATCAATATTTTGTAAAGGAATGGTAATTTGTGAATATTTACCTGCAGAGATATAGCAAGTTTCTTGTTTACTACATGAAATTGCAATAATTATTAAAATCGTAAGTAATATCATTTCCCTCGCCATAC
The DNA here is from genome assembly GCA_030017935.1 of Bacteroidales bacterium. Classification (GTDB taxonomy): domain Bacteria; phylum Bacteroidota; class Bacteroidia; order Bacteroidales; family DTU049; genus DTU049. The sequence goes on from JASEGF010000141.1 coordinate 215, forward strand.
TATCCCCCATTCTATCGCATCAGCTTTAGCATAATGACTACGTAATGATATCTGTGCTCCTAAATTTTTTGAAAAAAAATATCTCATACCAAATCTTGTATAAAATGGCTGATATTTAAAAGCCACATTTCTCAAATACACACCTACCTGAAATATCAAATCCATTTTATCTATATGCACATCCCATCCTCCTTTTAAAGATAATTTTAATGGTATTGCTTTATATTTATCCAGATCGTAACTTTTTGTTTTTACATAAGCAGGTAAAGAATTATCCCAAATAAAATCAGTCCCTATCAACCATTGTACAGCATTATAATGGGTTAAATAATATTCAAATCCTATAGTGTAAAGAGAATAATTAACATTATTTACTACATTTTGTTTTGTAGAATACGCCCCAAATATATGATATTTTGATTGTAGTAATTTATTACTATCTATATGACTTGTTTTACTTTTAATATTATTATAGTAGCCAAAAGATAAATGGATGCTAGGAATATTTAATCCAGCATTTGGCATCTTTATGGCTCCATTAGAGAAATGATTCCATCTGAGTTGTAAATCTATCTGTAATGGATTTTTTTGGTATAATTTATAATCAAAACCGAAGTTTACATAAACATTAAAATGGGAACCTATAGCAAAATTGCGATAATTATCTTCTGAATGATGTTTTGTCAAATATGATATGCCACTACCAAGGAAAAAATATATTTTTTCTTTATAAATTCTAAAATATACATCTGCTAAAATGCTATATGCATTTCCTAAAACTTCATTATTACTTAAACTAGTATAATATGCCTCTATTCTATATCTTTTATTGCTCTGAATAGTATCAAAAGGTTTATATATATTTTCATAGTATAAACTAAATCCTGCTGGATGATGTTCTATGAAATTATACATTTTTTTATAATGTGGGAATAAAAATCCATAGCTCCCACTCAATCCTATTGACTGTTGAGAATATAAAGCTAATTGTATTAATAAAAATAAAAATGTTAGTATTTTTTTCATTAATTAGCAAAAATAGAAAATTTTTGAAAATAAATAAAAACATTAAATTTGCATAGAAAGAATTCACAAATATGACATCTATTTTTCCAAAAAATAAATCAAATAGTTCAAATACTTTACATCTTGCGACAGATATACACAATCATGTTTTACCAGGGATAGATGACGGCTCTAGAAATATAGCAGAGAGCATA
>JASEGF010000141.1:1444-5808 GCA_030017935.1 Bacteroidales bacterium
TAAAGCATTCCAATATTTAGGATATACAAAGATAATAGCAACACCACATGTGCATAGCGAAAGATATTGGAATTCTACTGAAAAAATTATTATGGCTGCTAATGAGCTCTTCACTGAAAAAGAAAAAGAAAAAATTCCAATACAGATTGTTATTTCTGCAGAATATTATGCTGATGAAAATTTTTTAGATTTATTAAATAAAAATGATGTACTACCTATTGCTGATAAATATTTATTGTGTGAATTTAATTTTTATTATTCTCCTGATGATGCCAAATTAATAGCTAGAGAAATAACAAAAGCTGGATACAAACCAATATTAGCACATCCTGAGAGATATGAATACTGGAACGACAATATTGCAATATTTGAAAAACTTAAGGAATATGGTTTTTTATTTCAATGTAATCTACCATCAGCAGCTGGATATTATGGACCTGCAGCAAGGAATAATTTCAATATTTTAGCAAATAAAAATTTTATAGATTTTTTAGGTACAGATGTTCATGATGCATCATCTTTATTACACCTTAGAAATATTATACAATCGAGTATTATACAAAAAATTCTACCTAATGTTTTGAATTATTTTTTATAAATAAAAAATTCAATTCTTACTGCTTAAAAAATTATTTTTATTTAAACCTAATCCTTTATTATATTTAAATTAAGGTGTAATAATAGTAATTTAGTAATCTTTTTTTAATTGTTCATAATTTAATTTAGTCCAATCCTTTTACACGTGGCTTACCTGGAATAAATTCTTTCAAATAGAACGGTTCGAAATATGCTATATCTTCATATTTGCGAGCATTATATTTATTTACTGCTAGAGCTACTCCATATCTAGCTAATGGATATGGCACTTCTGATATTATTTTGTGATTTTCAGAGAAAAAAGTTGACAATTTTTCAGCACCAGAGCCACCCCAATAGTATTTTTTGTTTTTTGCAAAATTAGAAAAATACTGCTCATCAATGATCTCTGCTGATGGTTCTGAAATAGGATGTAGCTGATAATCAAACATTTGCATATATACTTCCATACGTCTAGCATCAATTGTAGGAATCAAAATAATATTTTCATTTTTTGTATCTAAATAATCTATCATACCATTAGCTAGTAATTCTAACGTCGGCAGGCTAATCAACGGAATATCCAGAGCATAAGCATAACCTTTAGCAGACGAGATACCTATACGTAGTCCTGTGTAGCTACCTGGTCCACTACTCACTGCAATAGCACAAAGATCTGAAAAAGATATTCCATTATCTTTCAATAATTTATCTATATTAACTTGAAGTAATTCTATATGTGTATACTGCTCGCTAATTTCATCTATATAATTTATCAATCTACCTTCAGTATCGCAAATTGCAATAGAATTTGCTCTGTCTGAGGTCTCTATTATCAAGATATATTTCATTTATCGTATAGCTTTGCCTTAGGAACAATAGTAACTGTCTCACCACCTTTTAAAATATTAGTAATCAATGAATAAGGTGCTACGATTACATTCTCATTTTCTTTAATACTATCCTTAATCTCTATGAATTGATTATCTTGAATGCCAGTTTTCACTTTTCTTTTCTCTACTTTATTATCTTTATTAACTACAAAAACCACTTCATCAAGCTTCATAGTAGCAGTATCAGTTTTCACAGTAACGGCAGCTATAGGTATAGCAATGACATCAGAAACTTTCTTTGTAATAATCTCTACGTAGGCAGACATTCCAGGACGAAAAGGATAAGTATTTTCAGCATTTGTCAATAAATTTTGATAAGATTCTGGTAATAATCTAATTTTTACTTCGTAGGTACTAACTTCATCAGCAGAAGTGAGAGATGAAGTATTAGCAGTAGAGATAGCCATATCAGTAACTATCCCTTTGAAAGTGTAATCATCATAAGCATCAATAGTAATATTTGCAGTGTCATTTTGATGAATATTAACAATTTCTAATTCATTGACAGTAACAGCAATTTCTAATTCGTTCATATCCGCAATACGTATAACTTCTGTACCAGGGCTAAATTGTGAAGCACCTGCCACCCTCTCTCCTACTTCCACACTTAATTTAGTAACTACACCAGATAAAGGTGCGATGATAGTAGTACGATTTAAATTTTTGAGAGCTTCGTCCATAGAGGCTTCTACACTAGCTACTGTATATTGGGCAGCTTTCACACTCTGTTTAGCAGCTTCATATTCTGCATTAGCTACTTTGTAATTAGTCTCAGCGGTTTCATATTCTGAAGATGAGATAGCACCTTTTTCATATAATTGCTTTTGGCGATTAAAGGTTAATTGAGCATTTAATAATTGTGCTTCGGTTTGTTTTAGCCTAGCTTCAGAATTTGCTAGATTTGCTTTCTGAGCTTGTAGCTGAGCAGAAGCTTGTTCATAACTTGATTTATATATATCAGTATTTATTTTAGCTAATACTTGTCCAGCTTTTACTTTGTCACCTTCTTTTACAAGGATTTCAATAATTTCACCACTCACATCAGGACTTATCTTTACATCTTTCACAGGTTGTATCTTGCCACTGGCAGTGATAGTCTGTGTAATATTCCTACGTGTAGCTTTTTCTACAGCTACTTCTATACCATTGTTGCCACCTATCACTCCTGTTATTCTTAAAATTATCAACAATAATAATATAGAAACACCTGAAATTATTAAAATACGATTAGTTTTTTTATTTTTTTTCATAATGATAATGATTTACCTTGATAAAAATCTAGAATAATATATCGAAAGAGCAATTCTACACTAGCCTGTAGCTGTTGTATCTCTGCTTGTGTATATTGATTTTTGCTATTCATAAAATCTATACTACTTAATAGCCCAAGCTCAAAACGATCTTGTTGATTTTTATAAGCAATTTTTTGAGCTTTTAAATATAGATTACTAGCATCCAATTTTTTCTGTGCCGCCACCATATCATAATAAGCTTGCTCAATAATGTTTCTCAGACTTAACTTTGTCTGTTCTAAATTATTTTCTGCTATTTGTAGATTAATTTTGCCAATTTGATACTGATTATGATATATACCTCTATTAAAAATAGGTATTTGTAGGTTAAAGCCAATGGATTGATTTATATTATCATTTAATTGATTTCTAAAAGGAATAGTTTTGTAGTTATAATTGAAATGAGGAGTAATGACATAATCTGGAGGTGTACCCGTAGTGATACCTATTGTATCTAAGCCATTGATTTCATAATCTGTGATTTCTTTAGAAGCTGTAGAATAGCCAGTGCCATAAGATAATGATAAAGATAGAGAAGGAGAAAAATTACCTTTAGTAGCTCTGAAAGAATATTTAGCTGCTTGCAGTTGCCATTCTGCTGCCTTGATGTCTGGTAAATTGTTATATGCATAAAGAAGGATAGAATCCAATGGTGGCATATTAGTGTGCTTATCGATGATTGGTTGAAGATCTGTAGGTATTTTTATCCTTAGAGGAATAGAGTCATTGTAGTACATAGCTTGCTTGAGAGCAAGTATATCTAGCTCATATCTACCTTGAGCAGTTATAAGGTTCGATTGCTCTGATGCTAGCTGTGCTTGTAGATTTAATAAATTATCTTCTGATATAGAGCCACTCTCATAGAGTATTTCAGCACGACTCACTTGTTGCTCAGATAAAATTACTTGTTGATTGATGGTAGTTATGTTTAAGCTATCAAAAATGACTTGTAAATAAAGAGTAGCTATATTTAGCATTACATCATTTTCAGTTTTTTGGAGTAACAACTCAGCAGCTTTAGCATTACTCATTTGTTCTTTAATATTATTTAGTAATTTCAATCCATTAAAAAGTACCATTGATGAAGCGAGATAGAAATTATTAGTTTGTATCCTGTCCATTGAAAATTGATTAGTAAAAGGGTCAACTATTTTACCATAATTATAGCTATGAGTAGCAGCAGCATTAATATCTGGTAATAAAGCTAGTTTGCTCTGTAGATGATTAGCCCTTGATATTTCTGCATTTAAAGCTTGGGTTTTGATATTCAGACTATTCTGCACTCCATAATTGATACATTGCTCTATAGACCATTCTTGCTGGGCAAATATATTTATAGATAAACAAAATAAAAATATTAAAAGAAAAAAATTGTTCATTTTTTTAGCAAAAGTAGTAAAAATATTAGAAGTTCTGATATTTTATTAAAAAATTTTACGGTTTTAAAACGTTTTGTAAGGGTAAAACTAAAAAAGAGTAATTTTATAAAAAATCAGATAATATCGGTTTATTAATTTTAGGAAAGTTAAAAATTAACCAAAAAGTTAACAAAGAATCCTCAAAGTACACAGAGAAAACTGTCTAAACCATGATTTATGGGATT
>JASEGF010000142.1 GCA_030017935.1 Bacteroidales bacterium
TGAGCTGAGTGGTTGGCTGAGTGTGGATCCGTTAGCAAGAGAATATCCATCAATATCACCTTATTGTTCTGTTGCAAATAATTCAATTAAATTTATAGATCCAGACGGAAACAGGATTATTGCGGTAGGAGCAATTTCTCAATTTTACGTCAAGACATATTTAAAGGAGCATTTTGGTATTTCAAGGGCATTTAAAGTTACTAGTAGCAGAGAGGTCAAGATAAATCAGCGGAGATTTGACAAGCAATATTATGATTTTGCAGATCCAGTAAATGATACAAAGGATATCGAGAATAAAGTTATTACTAAAGTTGTTTTTGTTAGTGATAAGCAAATAAAATCCATGTTAAATAGTCAAGGTGCCTTTGAGTCAGGAATGTTTAATTTTTGCTGGGAAAGTCAAGGGGGTGGAGGTGGAGATTTTGATTATTCATTTACAGTACTTCCAAACATATACCATAATGCAAACTTTGACGGAAGCAAATCTAATTCTTTGTTCATTCCAGAAGGAGATTATATGGCTCATAATTTTATGAATTTTGGTAATTATTTATGGGGAGCTACTGGTGGATATACAGTAGGTTTTGAATATGGGGAATTGCAATTAGGAGCTCATTTTAATAGTTTGTTTAATTCTGCCAGAAATGGCTATCCGTCTCAATGGGATTCTAAAGACGATCAAAGATCAATTATTAAAGGCGCTTTTCATGCACAAACACATGATTATAAAAGTTTAAGAAAATGAAAGGAATAGTTAACATATTGTTTTTGTGTCTATCTTTTACTTATGGATGCAATAGTAATGATAGTATAAAAGAAAAATTTAATACTTTAAAAAATATTGACTACTCTGAATTTAAAAACATGAGTATCTTAAATAGAAATGGTATTTACTTCGTTACATATAATGGGTCAACGCATAAAATAAAAAGAAGTTTTTTTACTAAAAAAGTAAACTCAGTCAAAAGGGCCTTTAGTCCAGAAACAGACGTGCTATTAACTAAAGAGGAAATAGATTTTGTTGAACTTAAATTAAAATCTTTTGATAAAATAGAGGTTATGTCTTTGTCTGTTGATGAAATTGGCAATGTGTTTATTTCCCTACCATGGTATGACAGATGTACCTATTATTTTCTCAAGTTGACACCAACAAATAATTTGCAAAAGATAAATAAGGGTCACTATCAGCTTTTCGAAAACGACTGGTATCTTTATAAAGAATGTTCTGAAAAATAAAAATTAGCTCCAGAAACGGGGCTTATTATATTAAAGTACAACTACTTTTTTTGGGAAGAATTCTTTAAACTTGTTTTGGAAAACATAACTTCAATTATTTCTAAAACATTCAATTGAATTTATTTTTCACTTATCATTTACTAAATTTACTTACAATTTATCATCAAAATGCAAATTTTATGTAACATAGGAGAAGGTCAGGCTATATACATCTATGGTTTTCCGATGGGTGGAAGTAGTACTGTAGGGAATTACAGCATGTATGTAAATCCATATATGGTAGTAACCAACATGAAGTTTACCAAGCACTTTTATATTTAAGGGAAGCGAATTGTATCAAAGCTAGGAGAAATAGGCGAATATCAGTATCCATTGAATCCTGAGGACAGTATTAAAGCCAGAGGGAAAGGCATTAATTGGGATAAGAAAAAAAAAGTCAGAAAGATCAGATCATTGCCAATTTCATGGAGTTAGGACTTTATAGTATAATATTCACAGTCGGCAAATCGGGTAAAACTCTCTATGGACAGATAAAAAAATACTTCAGAGAAAACAATATCATCATTAAATAATAGAATACAGTTTCGACAACTACAGCAAGCAATAAGCATGAATGCCTGCAATTCTATTACCATTATGATCATAGTGGCAGAAGCAGTTACATAACATATATATCTGGAAAAGTTTACCAGCATATGGAGTATTTTCCCTTCTGAGAAACCTTCATTGAAGAGAGAATCAATGCAGAATATGCGACGTATCTTTACAATGGTAAAGAATTAGACGAGGCAACCGGGCTTTATTTATATATATGCCTGTTTAGTCCTGAAATTCCTTATATACACATCAATCACGTTAAAGAGTTCTGTTTTTTGTCTATAGGAATTTTTTTAAATTATCACCGAAACTTGTCTTATTTATTGCCTTTAGAGACATCAAAAATACCACAAAAAGCAATGAAAATTAAGAAATCATAATCATAAAGAGCAAGTATTTTGAAAATAAAAACAGATTGTGCTTGTTTGTTATAATAAAATCTTGTATCAGATCTTCCCCAGAATTAATAAACTTTTAATGACTCAATAATCTGATGGTTATTGAGAAAATCCAGTTTTAAATTATAATATCTTATTGCCTACATATTTTTAATGAAGATCAGTTAAAAAAAATAATTAATCTTTTTTATTGTCCTGAGTAGGTTTTACGATATTTTCTCTCATATCAGTGTCTGCTTTTATATTTTGCATACGATAGTAATCCATGATGCCAAGATTACCCATTCTGAAAGCTTCTGATATGGCCATGGGTATTTGAGCTTCTGCTTCGATGACTTTAGCACGAGCCTCTTGGGCTTTAGCTTTCATCTCTTGCTCTAATGCTACAGCCATAGCTCTACGTTCTTCAGCTTTAGCTTGAGCGATATTTTTATCTGCTTGAGCTTGATCCATTTGTAGCTGTGCACCGATATTTTTACCAACATCGATATCTGCGATATCTATAGATAAAATTTCAAAAGCTGTACCAGCATCTAGTCCACGAGATAAAACTGTTTTTGAAATTACATCAGGATTTTCTAGGACTGCTTTATGATTTATTGCACTACCTATGGCTGTTACGATTCCTTCGCCTACTCTAGCAATAATAGTTTCTTCGCCTGCACCTCCTACTAATTGTTTAATATTTGCTCTGACAGTAACACGAGCAGTAACAATCAATTGTATTCCATCTTTGGCGACTGCAGCTATCGCGGGAGTAGTTATCACTTTAGGACTTACACTCATTTGTACAGCCTCGAAAACATCCCTGCCAGCTAAATCAATGGCTGCTGCAGATTTGAAATCTAAATGTATGTTTGCTTTATCAGCAGATATTAATGCTTTCACTACAGAGTTTACTCTTCCGCCAGCTAAATAATGAGCCTCCAGTTGGTCTCTTGTTAGCTGTAATCCGGCTTTTGTAGCAGTTATCATACTATTAACAATGACTTTAGGAGGTACTTTCCTCCATCTCATTAGAACTAATTGCAATAAATTTATTCTGACGCCACTTAATAATGCTGTAAACCATAGACCTATTGGCACAAAATAAAATAATAACCATAATAGTATAAAAATTACTACACCAATAATAATATTGGTGCCAGTATTTAATAAAATAGCATTCAATGTAAACATATATTTATGATTTTATGGGTTTTACAATAATTCTATTTCCTTCAATTTTTATTATTTCCACTGGAGTATTAGGATCTATAACTTCTGAGAGAGAATGTACTTCCACGATTTTATCATTAAATCTGGCTTTACCTGAAGGTAAACATTTAGTGATCGTTTCTCCTTGCATTCCAACTGTGAAATAATCCACTTCTTCTTTATTTAATTTAACATCTATAGAATCATTTAATGCTAGTCTTTTCCATGTTTTATCTCTAAAGAAAAAATATAATCCTACAGCACAAACTATTAAAGATACTAACAGTGCAATAGTTCCGTATAAATTGCCATAATGATTGTACATCAAAACTATACCGACAATCGTAGCTATACCTCCTATAGTCCCTACAATGCCACCAGGCACGATGAGTTCAAGTAATAATAACAATAAACCAGCTATTATGATAATAATTATAGTCGTTAAATTCATAAAAAAATATTATGCAAATATAGGAATTTATTTTCAATAACAAATAATTTTTTTAAATTAAATCCAGGAGATTGTCAATAATATTAGATAAAATTTTACTATATTTTATCTAATATCAGCCTCTGTATTTATATTTTATTATGGTAGTAATCCATAATGCCAAGATTACCCATTCTGAAAGCCTCTGATATGGCTAGAGGTATTTGAGCTTCAGCTTCGATGACTTTAGCACGAGCCTCTTGAGCTTTAGCTTTCATCTCTTGCTCTAAGGCTACTGCCATAGCTCTACGTTCTTCAGCTTTAGCTTGTGCTATATTTTTATCTGCTTGAGCTTGATCCATTTGTAGCTGTGCACCGATATTTTTACCAACATCGATATCTGCGATATCTATAGATAAAATTTCAAAAGCTGTACCAGCATCTAGCCCACGAGATAAAACTGTTTTTGAAATTACATCAGGATTTTCTAAGACTGCTTTATGATTTATTGCACTACCTATGGCTGTTACAATTCCTTCGCCTACTCTAGCAATAATAGTTTCTTCGCCTGCACCTCCTACTAATTGTTTAATATTTGCTCTGACAGTAACACGAGCAGTAACAATCAATTGTATTCCATCTTTGGCGACTGCAGCTATCGCAGGAGTAGTTATCACTTTAGGATTTACACTCATCTGCACAGCCTCGAAAACATCCCTGCCAGCTAAATCAATGGCTGCTGCAGATTTGAAATCTAAATGTATGTTTGCTTTATCAGCAGATATTAATGCTTTCACTACAGAGTTTACTCTTCCGCCAGCTAAATAATGAGCCTCCAGTTGGTCTCTTGTTAGCTGTAATCCGGCTTTTGTAGCAGTTATCATACTATTAACAATGACTTTAGGAGGTACTTTCCTCCATCTCATTAGAACTAATTGCAATAAATTTATTCTGACGCCACTTAATAATGCTGTAAACCATAGACCTATTGGCACAAAATAAAATAATAACCATAATAGTATAAAAATTACTACACCAATAATAATATTGGTGCCAGTATTTAATAAAATAGCATTCAATGTAAACATATATTTATGATTTTATGGGTTTTACAATAATTCTATTTCCTTCAATTTTTATTATTTCCACTGGAGTATTAGGATCTATAACTTCTGAGAGAGAATGTACTTCCACGATTTTATCATTAAATCTGGCTTTACCTGAAGGTAAACATTTAGTGATCGTTTCTCCTTGCATTCCAACTGTGAAATAATCCACTTCTTCTTTATTTAATTTAACATCTATAGAATCATTTAATGCTAGTCTTTTCCATGTTTTATCTCTAAAGAAAAAATATAATCCTACAGCACAAACTATTAAAGATACTAACAGTGCAATAGTTCCGTATAAATTGCCATAATGATTGTACATCAAAACTATACCGACAATCGTAGCTATACCTCCTATAGTCCCTACAATGCCACCAGGCACGATGAGTTCAAGTAATAATAACAATAAACCAGCTATTATGATAATAATTATAGTCGTTAAATTCATAAAAAAATATTATGCAAATATAGGAATTTATTTTCAATAACAAATAATTTTTTTAAATTAAATCCAGGAGATTGTCAATAATATTAGATAAAATTTTACTATATTTTATCTAATATCAGCCTCTGTATTTATATTTTATTATGGTAGTAATCCATAATGCCAAGATTACCCATTCTGAAAGCCTCTGATATGGCTAGAGGTATTTGAGCTTCAGCTTCGATGACTTTAGCACGAGCCTCTTGAGCTTTAGCTTTCATCTCTTGCTCTAAGGCTACTGCCATAGCTCTACGTTCTTCAGCTTTAGCTTGTGCTATATTTTTATCTGCTTGAGCTTGATCCATTTGTAGCTGTGCACCGATATTTTTAC
>JASEGF010000143.1 GCA_030017935.1 Bacteroidales bacterium
GGGTTTTCATGGAGAGCTAACTGGTAGAGAAAATGTGTATCTCAATGGGGCTATTTTAGGCATGAAACGTCAAGAAATTAATAAAAAATTTGATGATATTGTTGAATTTTCTGGTGTAGAAAAATTTATTGATACTCCAGTGAAGCATTACTCTTCAGGTATGCAAATGAGGTTGGCTTTTGCTGTCTCAGCTTTTCTAGATGCAGATATTATGCTCGTCGATGAAGTATTAGCTGTAGGAGATGCTGAATTTCAAAAGAAATGCCTTGGTAAAATGGATGAGGTTTCTAATACTGAAGGTAGAACAATCATCTTTGTTAGCCATAACCTCAATGCTATTTCTAATTTATGCGAAAAATCTGCTCTTTTTGTCAATGGACATTTAGATACTTTTGATGATACTGAAAAAGTAATTAACAAATACATAAATGAAATAGCCAAGTATGATACTTCTAAATATTGGAATAATATTAATAATGAAGTCGTTAAGCCAATTTCATTTAGAATTTTAGATGATGAAAATAATGAGAAATTCACTTTTACTAATAATGAAGATGTTTATTTTGAAATTATCTATGAGAAATTAACTGATGATGACATTTACCCTAATATTCACATTTTAACCTCTAATAATCAATATGTTTTGACTAGCATCATTGATAGAGATAGAGTACCAAAAGGCAAAGGTATCTTTAAAATTTATGCTAAATTAGAAAAAAATCTACTCAATCAGGGCTTGTATTATTTGGGAATTGCTTTTACTGATTTAGACAAAAAGAAAGTTGAATTTTTCGAAAATTATTGTGTTAATTTCGAAATAGAGGATTTACCTGAAAACCGTAATTATCCATACTTTTATCCTCTTGCTGGCATCATTAGACGAGAGCTTATTTGGATAGTATAAATTTTTTTGTAGTAGATACCATATATTTAATAATTTAGAAGAAAATTAATCATAAAAATTTCATTGCAATGAGTAGAATATTAATAGTAGATGATGAGAAGTCTGTGAGAGAAACTTTGAGAGAAATGCTAGAATATGAAGGGTATGAAGTAGTGGAGGCTGATAGTGGATTACAAGCTTTAGATTTATTTTCTCAACACTCATTTGATGTGGTTTTATGTGATATTAAAATGCCTGGAATGGATGGTATGGAGCTTTTAGAAAAAATTTTACAAAGTTATGATATACCAGTAATAATGATATCTGGCCATGGAACTATCGATACAGCAGTAGATGCTATCAAAAAAGGTGCTTTTGATTTTATAATAAAACCATTTGATTTAAATAGATTGCTAATATCCATACGTAATGCATTGGATAGATCTAATTTGATGGAAGAAACTAAAAGACTTAAAAGCAAATTATCAAAAAAATATGCTTTGATAGGTGAATCTGATGTGATGAAAAAACTAAAAACAAATATAGAGAGAATTGCTCCCACAGATGCTAGAGTTCTAATAGTTGGTGAAAATGGTACGGGCAAAGAAAATATTGCCCATTGGTTACACGAGTTGAGTTCACGTTCCAAAGGTCCATTTATTGAGGTGAATTGTGCTGCTATACCTTCTGAATTGATTGAAAGTGAGCTATTTGGCCATGAAAAAGGTGCTTTTACCTCTGCTATAAAATCTAAAAAAGGCAGTTTCGAGTTAGCTAATAATGGCACTTTGTTTTTAGATGAAATAGGAGATATGAGCTTAGCAGCTCAGGCAAAAGTTTTAAGAACTTTAGAAGAAAATAAAATCACACATGTTGGTGGTGAAAAAGAAATACCCGTTAATGTGAGAGTGATAGCAGCTACTAATAAAAATTTAGTAGAGGAAATTCAAAATAAAAGATTTCGTGAAGATTTATTCCATAGACTAGCGGTAATCATTATAGAAGTACCACCTCTTAGAGAAAGAAAAGAAGATATTCCTCTTTTAATAGATTATTTTTTGCAAGAGTTTAGCGAGGCTATGAAAAAACCTCCATTAACTTTCGAACCAGATGCTATCGAGTATTTAAAAAAACTTCCTTGGCGAGGTAATGTCAGAGAGCTGAGGAATATTATTGAAAGGCTAATGATCCTGTGTGATGGCAAAGTAGGTTTAGATGATGTCAAAACATTTGCTAATCCTTATTATTAAAAGGTGATAAAATAAGGTTCTATAACGTTTATTGTGAGTAAATTATTTTACCACAAAGAACGCAAAGTTATTACACAAAGTTCACAAAGTGTAGATTATTAACCCTGACCTTTAGGTCAGGGTATGCCATAAAAAGGCATGGGCTTTAGCCCTGAAAAACATATTTATTAATTTACTTTTCTTTAGTCAGCTACACAAAGAAAAGTTACAAAAGAAAAGTCTCCAATGAGGGAATAATTTTACAGAACAGAAAAATGTGTTTTAAAGTCATTTTTTATATAAATTTTTTCTAACCAGCTATTATCATAGTTTTCAATAGATTTAAATCTTTTATTTGAATTCCATTTTTAGTATATTTTATAATGTTGTCTCTTTTAAAAGATGATAATATCCTTACACAATTTTCATTAGACATACCAGAGAATTCAGCAATATCTTTTCTAGTTATTAAATTTGGTATGACATCACTTTCAAAAACAGTTTGACTTAGATATAATAGTGTATGGGCTACTCTTCCTATTGTTTGCTTTAGTCCTCTAATGGCTAATTTTTCAAATACTATATTGTAGTTTTCGCATAGCCATTTAGTTACTTCTCTATGAAAATCTTTATTTTGCTCCATTAAGATAAAAAAATCATTTTTCTCAATTAAATAAATTTTACAAGGAGTTAATGTAACAGTAGTAAAATAAAATGATTTACCATACAAAGATGAAAGAGCTATAAATTCAAATGCTTTATTAACCATAAAACTCAATGTATGTCCTTTGCTATCTTCTACAAAAGACTTGCAATATCCTTCTGCTAACAAAATAAAGTAAGATGAGAACGCATTTTGCTTGCATACAGTTTCTCCTTTCCTAAAATTTAGACATGTATGAAGTAAGCCATCTATTTGATCTACTGTTAAATTAAATGCTGAAAGCCAATTTACTAAATCTTTTGAATATTTATCTGATACTTTTGCATTATAAATAGGTGTATACTCTTTATATGACATAGTTTCTATCTTCGCAATTGTGCTTAAATAGTCAGATAATCTAGAAATTAATAATTTTATAAAATCTTTTTCAGCTTTTGAAAATTCTATTTCGCTATTATCGAGCCCTTGATAATACAATACCATTTCACCTCTTGCTTCATTATCAACGATTATTGGCATTGATATCATTTTAGACTTATCGATATTAGCTATTTCTTCTCCAAAATTAATATTATCATAAGTAATATGTATTTTTAGCAATTCTGAATTAGAAAAGTAATTAGATATATTATTTATAATAAAATTGAAAATTTCTTGTGTATCATTGCTTTTATTTAATTTCTCATCTAAGCTAAATAAGAAAGTAAGATACTTATTATCTAGATAACTATTAAGCCAAGATTGATTTTTCATATTAATTTTTATGCAAATATATAAAAAATTAATTGATGAAAATCATAAGTGATTTAGTTAATAAAAAGATAGCCGTGAAAAGCACGGCTATCTTTTTATTATATTACAATAAACTTGCAAAAATTATTTTTTTACAATTTTCTTTGCACTAGTACCTGTACTGTTAGATACATTTACTATGTACATGCCAGCGGGTAAATTAGATAAATCGATAGTACAATGATCTTTACCATCTACTACAATAGAATATACTTCAGCTCCCATTATATTCATTATTTTTATAGTATTAATACCTTTATTGATCAAATCAATATTTAATTGATCCGATACAGGATTAGGATAAATAGAGAAGTTTGCAGTATTTGTATAACTAGTGATACCTTGTGGACCAATAATAACATCATTTAAAAGATAATAATCAATTCTATCATTTGAAGTATATGCACCACCTAAAATACCAACTGATAGAGGAACTTTTATATTACCATTACCTAAATCAAAACATTGGTCAGCTAAAAAGTGCCAAGTAGCTTGACCCTCAATATCAGTGTTCTTAGTTACATTAATAGTTTCTGAATAAGTATTGGTAGTAGCATCATAAACTTTTACAAATATATCAGGTATCATATTATTAAATTCATTGTCTGTTACACTTACATAAGAAGTATCACTATCTTCCCAAGAAAATACAATATATCTACCATCTGGTGTACGACTCATTTGAGGACGAGCTGCAATAGTATAATCACCACCTGCATCAGAATAGAAAATATAATCATCACACCAAACTGTATCTATCAATGTAGCACCCCATCCAGTAGAGGTTTGATAAATATCAAATAATACACCATTCATATAAAATCTATCTACTAAATATGATAATGAATCAGGTGAATCACTCCAAGCTTTGGAAATATAACAAGCAAAATGTAAATTACCATTTTTGTCTATAGCTGCCTCTATGGGATTATCAAAAAATGGACGATTAACTCCTGATGAGGCAAAATTTGTAACATGATCTACTATAGTGGGGATAGTTTCCCAGTTAAAAGTAATTTTTGTCCAAGTATTACCGCCATCATTAGTTTGATATATAAATGGTTGAAAAGATAAAGGATCATTAGCATCTGGATTACGACCAACAAATACTAAATAACCATTAGTTCCATCATCATCCATTGCTAAAGCAGGATAAATTAATCCATTAGGTAATCCATCTGTTGTAGCAAAGTCTGGTTCTACTGGTACTCTATTCCATATAACTGAATCTCCAGTAGCATCCCATTCACCTATGTTTACTACATAAAGAATTTTAGTATAATTAGTACCATTATCTTCATTTGCATCACCTAAAACAAAAAATTTATCTCCACGTGATTGTAAAAATAGTCTATTAAATAAAGTCTGTCTAGTACTAGCTACAGTTGGATATAGTGTAGATTCAAATGGCAAAGGTTGATTATTTAAGCCAGTTCCATTTAATAATTCAGAACCATAGAAATCACCTCCCCATGTACCGCCTATAAGCATAGGACCAGTAACTACGATAGCTGCATTCTCATAACTTGTATTACCAGAAGGATTATAAATAACTCCACTTGGATATCTGCCAGAATAATCACTTGTAGTAATAGGTAAGCTCCATGGTATCAATGTAGTGCTATCAAATGAGGTACCACCATTAGTAGATAATGATGTTCTAACAACACCACTACCTCCTTGATAAGTTGGGTCTTGTCTATAAGTAAAAGTAATAGTGTTTAGATCTTGATTGGCACTCAAACAAGTCTGCTGTTCTAATAGTACTGAAAAAATATTGACAGAATGTCCCATCTTAGACATAGTTATAGCTCTTTCATTGTTATTTTGTGCTATTTTATTTAGTAATGGAGCTACTTCATTTTTATATGAAGTAAAAGAAATTTGTTTATCATTACATAATGAGATCTTGTTTACTTCGAAAGCATCTAATTTTTTAGGTGCCACATTAGCACTCTTATTCTGAGCCATTAATAAGCTCACACTTACCATTAATACTAACGTTAAAATTGATTTAAATCTTTTCATAATTTTTATATTTTGGGGTTGTAATTGCAAATTTATATAAAAATTTTTAATTATACAATTTTTTTAAATGTTTTATGCAAAATACAAACTAAAATAATAAATAGTTAGTTATGTTAATAAATTTTTACAACTAAAAAAGGAAGGATTCAAATC
>JASEGF010000144.1 GCA_030017935.1 Bacteroidales bacterium
ACCTTTTGATTCTACTTTGGATTGTTATGCCTCTCTACGACAAATGCCAGCTATGGGTAGGGCTCATACCACAAAACTATATTTAGATCAGGCTCAAGCTATTAAAGATGCTACAATGGCATGGAATATTATGAAAAACCTTGATGAGAATAAAAAATTCATACATTTTAATGGAGCATATCATAGTGATTATCACCAAAGTATTATCTGGTATTTAAACTATTATTTGAAAGAAAATAAGAATAATAATTATCAATTATTAACAATTACTGTGCAAGAAGTAGATGATATAGAATTACCCCCTGTAGAAAATTCTGCAGATTTTATTATTCTCACTCCTAACACCTTAACTAAAACATATTAAAACAATATAAAAATTATCATTAATTTTGTATTAAATAACAAAAATTAAAAAAATTAGTTTATTTAAGTTCTATAAAAAATACTTATTAAAAGTAATATTGTAATTATTTATAAAATTTTTAAAAAATTTATACACTAAAATATGAAATATAATTCAGAATTGGAGCCTTTGAAATTACCAGAATATGGTAGAAATGTACAAAATATGGTAAATTATGCAAAAACCATAAAAGATAAAGATGAAAGAACTCAATTTGCACATAAAATTGTTAGAACAATGGCTACAGTAGTAGGGAATGGTAAATACGAAAGTTCTAAATATTGGGATCATCTATATATCTTAGCTGATGGCGATTTAGATATAGACTGGCCAGTAAAATTAAATATTAAATATTTAAAATTTGTACCAGATAGAGTGCCATATAGAGGTGAATATAATTCTAAATTTCGTTTTTATGGCAGAATAATCGAAGATATGACAAAAAAAGCTATAGAGATGCCTGAAGGCGACGAAAAAAATGACTTATTAAAACTTTTAATTATGACAATGAAAAAATTGTACGTATATTGGAATAATCAAGTGGTCAATGATGATATTATAAAAAATCATTTAAATATGCTATCAAATGGAGTATTAAATGTTTCTGATGATGTTTTCGATTCTACACATGTAAATATTAATAGACAAAATACGGATAACCAAAAAAATAAAAAATATATTAGTAATAAAAATAACAAAAAAAGAAAATAATCTATAATGTCAGATTTTATTGTAAAAGGTGGGAAACAATTAAAAGGTGAAGTAGAGCCTCAGGGAGCCAAAAATGAAGCATTACAAGTTATCTGTGCTTGCTTGCTGACTGATGAAAAGGTTAACTTATACAATGTGCCTCTGACGAGAGACATTATGAATCTTCTAAATCTAATTCATGATATAGGTGTAGAAGTTTGTATAGACCGAGAAAAGAATGCTGTCACTATATGCTCAAAAAATATAAATTTAGCTAAATTAGATGATGAATCTATACAAAAAAGACAATCTTTACTTAGAGGTTCTTTGATGCTAGCTGGACCTATTTTAGCAAGATATAAAAAAGCTATTATTCCGAAAATTGGTGGTGACAAAATAGGTAGACGTAGAATAGATACACATCTTTATGGTTTTGAAAAATTAGGTGCAGAGATAGATTTTGATTTTTTTAATAATGAAGTTGTTTTAACAGCAAAGGACGGACTAAAAGGGAATTATATGATGCTGCCAGAAGCTTCCGTTACAGGTACAGCAAATATAATTATGGCTGCTGTTTTGGCTGAGGGAACTACAACTATTTATAATGCTGCTTGTGAACCATATATTCAACAATTGTGTAAAATGCTCATTTCTATGGGAGCTTACATAGAAGGAGTAGGCTCAAATTTATTAAAAATTTATGGTGTAAAGAAATTAAATGGTACTTCACATACATTATTAGCTGATATGATAGATGTGGGGAGTTTTATAGGGTTAGCAGCACTTACACAGTCTAATATTACTATTAAAAATTGCAATATTCATCATCTGGGTATAATACCAGAAACATTTCGTAAATTGGGAATTATACTTTTAGAAGATAATGATGATTTGATAATTCCTTATCAAGATAAATATGAGGTATCTCAATATGTAGATGGGGGAATATTTACGATTTCTGATGCTCCATGGCCGGGTTTTACACCAGATTTATTAAGCATTGTTTTAGTGGCTGCTACTCAAGCGAGAGGTTCAGTTTTGATACATCAAAAAATGTTTGAAAGCAGATTATTTTTCGTTGATAACTTAATAGAAATGGGGGCACAAATAATATTATGCGATCCACATAGAGCTACAGTTATTGGATTAGAAAGACGTTTCCCATTACGTGCTATTACAATGTCTAGCCCTGATATTAGAGCTGGTATTTCTCTACTTATTGCAGCTCTATCTGCTAAAGGTACAAGTATTATTCATAATATTGAGCAAATAGAACGTGGTTATGAAGATATCGATAAGCGACTTCAAAAGCTAGGTGCAGAAATAGAAAGACAATAGGTTTATTTTAAAATTTTACTAATTAATAAAAAAAATTTTTTGTAAATTAATTTTATTATGTACTTTTGCAAAAAAAGTTTATTTATATACATTATTTAATACATTAATTAAAATTATACATAAAATTATATATTTTACACAAGTAATTAAAATTTAAAAATTTACAACAACCCCAAAAAATAAAAATATGAGAAAGAAAATTTTATTAATCGTTATTTTTGCAATAATTAGCATTGCTACATTTGCACAGAAGCCAGTAGGCACCAATCCATTCTCTATAGAAGGTGGCCTAACAGTTAATGCTCTGACAGGACAAACTTTTACTGCTCCTGATTTGAGATTACGTTATTTTATTAATGATGCTATCTCAGTGAGACTAGGAGTCATGTTTAATTCTAGTAAAACTACTGATTATATCTATGGTTTGAATGATGATGGATTCCCCGTTGAGTCAAAGCAGGGTTCTTTTGAACAGAAAGATTTTAGCACACAATTTAGTCTAGGAGGAGAATATCATTTTGCTCAGAAAGAGAAATTATCACCCTATGCTGGGCTAGATATTACTTTTCTTTCAGGTTCTTATAATGAGACATGGAAAAACTCAGATCAAAATTTAACAGCTTTTGATGAAAATACAAGTGGCCATTTTAAATATAAATATAGTGGCTTTGGCTTTATGATTTTCACAGGTGCTGATTATTATTTTGCTGAGAATATTTACATAGGACTAGAAATAGGTATTGGAATGTCAAATGATAAAGATAAAAGTGGTGAATGGTCTCAAACCGTTGGACAAACAACAACCACTGTTACTACTTTTCAAACATATGCTGATTCATATTTCGGAAATATGTTTTCACAGATGATACGCCTTGGCTGGAGATTTTAATTTTTTTTAATAAAATAAAAAAAGGGGTAATTAATTACCCCTTTTTTTATTTTTATATTATGTTGATTTATGCT
Organism: Bacteroidales bacterium; assembly: GCA_030017935.1. GTDB lineage: Bacteria > Bacteroidota > Bacteroidia > Bacteroidales > DTU049 > DTU049. Next base: position 3,395 of record JASEGF010000144.1, read on the forward strand.
AAAGTAGCTACCATAACTGCTTTGATAGTATGAAGTCTATTCTCTGCTTCATCAAAAACTATAGAATTAGGAGACTCAAAAACATCATCAGTTACTTCCATAGCATCTAATCCATACTTTTGATATATCTGTTCTCCAATAGTAGTTTCACGATTATGAAAAGAAGGTAAACAATGCAAAAATTTACAATTAGGATTTCCTGTTAGCTCCATAACATGTTTATTCACCTGATATGGTTTTAATAAATTTATACGTTCTGCCCATACTTCATCTGGTTCACCCATAGATACCCATACATCAGTATAAATAAAATCTATACTTTTTACGCCTTCTTCTACATTTTCAGTATGCATTATTTTTGCTCCGGTTTGTTTAGAAATTTCCTTACATTGCTCTATTAGAGATGCAGATTGCCATAAATTTTTTGGAGCTACAATTCTAATATCCATACCCATTTTAGCAGCACCTACCATCAAAGAGTTTCCCATATTATATCTGGCATCACCTAAATAAGCAAAAGATATTTCATTTAGTGGCTTATTAGAAAGTTCTATCATAGTCATAAAATCAGCTAATACCTGTGTAGGATGAGCTTCATTTGTTAATCCATTCCATACAGGCACACCAGCATATTCTGCTAATTCTTCAACAATATTTTGCCCATAACCTCTATATTCTATACCATCATAAATGCGTCCTAGCACTCTAGCAGTATCTTTGATAGATTCTTTTTTGCCCATTTGAGAACCAGTAGGCCCTAAATAAGTAACATGAGCTCCTTGATCATATGCTGCTACCTCAAAAGCACATCGAGTCCTTGTACTATCTTTTTCAAAAATCAAAGCAATGTTTTTTCCTAGTAAGGTTTTTTGCTCTGTACCAGAATACTTAGCTCTTTTCAAATCACTTGCCAATTGTAATAAAAAATTTAACTCCTGAGGAGTAAAATCTAATAATTTCAAAAAATTACGATTTTTCAAATTTAAACTCATAATATTATTATTTTTAAAATTTAGTATGCAAAATTAATATTTTTGTTTTAATCATAATTTTAGAAAAATAAAAATATACTAATTTTAGCAAACGGTTTGTAATAAAGTTAATCATTTAATTTTCAAAGATTATTTGCTCCATTTAATTATTATATCCATATAGTAATAATAGTGAAAATACCAATTACTATAAACAATAATCCAGATATTATTGACATCGTTTTAGGTTTTATCTTTTTCATTAATACATTGCCTAAAAATATTGATATCAAACTCATTAATGACATTGCAAATATAACACCTAAAAAAACCAACCAAGGATTATATTGCGTAGCTAAAGTAGCTGATGCTATCTGAGTTTTATCGCCCCATTCTCCAATGAAAATTAGTAAAAATCCAGTAATAAATGGATTAATTTCTTTTTTGTTTAACTTGATTTCCTCTTCCCTTTTAATAAAAGTGATAATACCAAAAATTATAAATATTCCTCCAGCAATTATTTTCATAATATTCTGAGGAATTAGATTTGCTATTAAGCTACCTGCTATTATAGCTATACCATCTACTATGGCAAAAGCTAAAATAATACCCCAGAATAAATTAATATGTTTATTAGTTTTTGATGCCAAGACAATTATTAATAATTGTGTTTTATCTGCAAACTCAGCGAGTGCAACAAGCAAAAATGGTATTAAAAAATCACTAAACATAATATGTTTTAATAATGCAAAAGTAAATAATTATTGCTTTAAAAGAAAATGGGGAAGGGGTTTTGAAAAAATTTAAATGTTATATATTAAATATGTTTTAGACATCAGATCGCTGTACCGTTCCCACGCCCGCCTGTCCGACGCTGCCAAATTTAGCAACCTCCCCGTGTCTTCTATAATCTTATCCGCCAGATACTTTCCTCTCACTACAAACCACATTATGTAGTTTGTCAAATACTTTGTCGCCACTCCACGAAACTTGTAATATATCCAGTCTACAAAATATGTTATCTTTTTATGAACAGTTGATACACTATATATACCATCTTTCTTCTTTTTCTTAGAAGTTATCTCTTTGTGTTTGATGTGCGCTGCATTTACAGTCTTGAAAGCTTTTTTATCGCTGCCACATACCACTGAATCTTTTGATATTCTAAATTTTAGAAAATCAGCAATGTGCTCTGCTTGCACTCTTTTATCTTCTAATTTTTTGAACAAAATATTTCCACTTCTATCTGTGGCTGCTAATACTGCCACTTTCGTTGGCTTCTTTTTCTTTAGCTTTTTTAATTCTTTTTTGTCACGTTTCTTTTTGCCTTTCTCTGAGTAATTCATTAAAAGTTCCTCTAATTCTACTACTCCAAAGAAAT
>JASEGF010000145.1 GCA_030017935.1 Bacteroidales bacterium
TTGCTTTCATATTAAAAAAATTTTGTTGCAAATATAATATATTTTTAAAATATTAGCATATAAATATTTTAAAATTTTTAACTCATTTATTCCCCCTACCTTCATCTTAATTTTTTTGATTAATTTTATCTTAATTTATTTTTTATGTCAAAATCTGATTTATCTCGTATCTTTGTGGCTATCCCATTAATGAATGAGCTAGACAATATTCCTATTTTATTAGATCAGTTAATTAATCAATATTTACGTCCTGTTATAATTTCTTTTTGCATTAATCAACCAGAGTCGTGGAGAAAGTTGCCTGATAAAAAGGAAATAATTTTAAACAATAGAAAAACTTTGCTTTATTTAAATAAAGTTTCAGCTTCATTTCCTATACCTATTATAGTGTTGGATCACACTTCGCCTGGCAATGGATTTCATTCTAATGTTGGTTGTGTGGGATTAGCACGTAAGCTTTGTATTGATTCTTTTTTATCATTTACTAATAGTAATGATATTATTGTAAATATGGATGCTGACACTTATTATCCTGATAATTATTTTGAAAATATTACAGATATTTACAATCAATTACCTTTATTGAGTGGTGTTTGTGCACCATATTATCATAAAATTGATAATTTGCCAGAAGATAAAGCAAGGCTAATGCTGCGTTATGAGATTTTTTTACATTATTATACTTTGCAACTACTTTTAATAAAATCGCCATATGCATATATGCCTATTGGTTCTGCTATGAGTTTCAGAGTAGAAGCTTATAAAAAAGCCGGTGGTTTCAAAGTAAAAGATGCTGGCGAAGATTTTTATACTATGCAGCAAATTAGAAAAATTGGAATTATAAGCTCTTGGTTAGATAGTACCATTTATCCTGCTGCTCGTATATCTGATAGGGTAGTTTTCGGTACTGGGCCAGCTATAAGTTTGAATTTAGAAAATCAAATCAAAAAATATCCTTTTTATCCTACATATTTATTTAAAAAAATTGAATTTTATTATCAAATTTTAGAACATAGTAATTCTACTGATAATATTATTAAAAATTTAAAAGAGATCATTCCTGAAGAAATTATTTTGAAAATTTATAAAAATCATTCGCAGCGAGATAAATTCGTTCATGCTATTCATGAATATTTTGATGCTTTTCATATTTTAAAATTTCTCAATGCACATTATTTTGTTGACATAGATAATGATTTTGAATATTTTAAAAATTTTTATCAAGAATTATTTAAAAAAGATATAATTTATAAAAATTGGCAAGAGATATCTATTGATGAATTAAATCTAATAAGGGATGATTTATATAATTATGAGTTAAATTTACACAGAGATAAACTAAATTTTTTATTAATGAATAAAACAGATAAAAAATTATGGCAAAATCTAAAAATGTTATAAAATAATGAAATACAATTTAAAATAATTTTTTTGATATATGCGTTTAGATAATAATGTCTTTTTCAAGATATTGTATTAAAAGAATACCTTTACAATAATTAGTAAGCTCTAGCAATACCGCATTTCCCCAGCGGAGACCTTTCTTTTGTTACTTTTCTTTGTGTGGCTGACAAAGAAAAGTAAATTAAATAAAAACTTATTCAAAAATATTTATTAATTTTACCTAACAAAATTTTATAAATGAAAATCCACTACCACTCCGACCATCTCGGCTCCGCCTCCTTCGTAACTGATAGAGGTGGCTATGTAATGCAGCATTTACAATACCTCCCCTACGGCGAGCTATTCGTCTCTCAGCGAAACTACTCGTTTGCTTTAAACACATCTTTAGATGTGTCTCATCCGCATTGGGAAATGATTTGCAATAAAACAAGCAAGCAGGGATGAGAAGGAACAATTTTGTAGGTGGTTTAAAATTTTAAACCCATCAAATCATTCCCAGAGCATAGACTTTTCTTTGTGTGGCAGACAAAGAAAAGTAAATTAAATAGAATTTTATTCAAAAATATTCTTTTATGTACACAACCAAGTATGTAAAAAAATAGCCCAAATGCATATATTTATCTATTAAATTCACACAATTATAAATTTTTTAGTAAGAATTTATAATTTACAATTAAATTATCTAAATAATCTAATGACATCATTGAGGTTAGCATAGACTACAAGAGCTAAAAGTAATATTAGCCCAACATATTGAGCAGCTATTAAAAATTTCTCTGATGGTTTGCGACGAGTAATCATTTCTACTAATACAAATAAAATATGTCCTCCATCTAAGCCTGGAATAGGAATAATATTCAATACTGCCAACATGATAGACAAAAATGCAGTTAAATTCCAGAATACTAACCAATCCCATTGACCTGGGAAGATTTTACCCATTGTTATAAAACCACCCAATCCTTCATATCCTTTTACATCTTTTGAGAATATTAATTTTAATTGTTTCACATATGAAGTCAATACTTCCCATGTTCTACTAAATCCCTTAGGTATGGATTGCCAAAATGAATATTTAAAAGATTGTATTTCAAAAAATTTGGATAAATCTGATACAGGTATTACACCGATAACACCTGTAGAAGGTACATTTACATTTAGAGCTACAGTATCACTATTTCTCAAAACCCAAAGAGTAACTTCTTGATTTTTATATTTTTGTAATAATGCCTTAATATCTGAAAAATAAGGTACCAAGGAATCTCGAATACCTATAATATGATCTCCTTTTTGTAAACCAGCCTCCGCCGCAGCACTATTAGTGGCAACAGAATCAATAATAAAAGGAAAACGAGGTAAAAAATATTGTACAGGCTCATCTTGTTTTATCAGTTTATTCAAAAAATCAGAAGGTACAGCAATAGATAAAGTGCTATCACCACGTTGTACTACAATAGTATTTCCTTTCTCTAAAAGTAATGTAGGTATAATTTCTGTAAAGGAATTAACTGGATGCTCATCTATAGCTATGACTAAATCCCCGTTTTGCATTCCTAATGCTTGAAAAGTACTATCAACAGCTAATCCATATTTCAATGATGAATTAGGTAAATATTGTTCACCTACATTCCATAAAATGAAAATATTGATAATTATGGCCAAAATGACGTTCATAAGGACACCACCGAATAATATCAGAAAGCGTTGCCAGGCTTTTTTACTTCTAAATTCCCACGGTTGAGGTTCTTTCTTTAGTTGTTCAGTATCCATGCTTTCATCTACCATACCAGCTATCTTAGTATAACCTCCTAATGGTATCCATCCGATGCCGTATTCAGTTCCTTTATAATTAAATTTTAATAAGCTAAATTTATAATCAAAAAAGATATAAAACTTTTCTACTTTTACTTTAAAAATTTTTGCAAATAAAAAATGTCCAAATTCATGTACTAAGACTAGGATGCTTAGTGAAAAAAGTAATTGAATGATTTTAATCAATACTTCCATAAGTTTATATTATTTGTTTAATGATTTCTTTTGTTTTTTGTCTAACTTCTGCATCAATATTTATCAATTGTTCTAAATCTGATATAGGAGCAGGATTAACTGTTTCTAATGATTTCACTATTACTTGATACATCATATTAAATTTAAGTTCATTATTTAAAAAAGCCCTCACAGCGACTTCATTAGCAGCATTAAGAGCACATGGCATTATACCACCTATTTTCAAAATATCATAAGCTAATTGCAAATGTGGGAAAAGCTTCAGATTTGGTTTTTCGAAAGTAAGAGAATGTAGCTTAATAAAATCTGGAGTAGCAATATTAGTAGGCAATCTGTAAGGATAAGTAAGAGAATACAAAATAGGTATTCTCATATCTGGGATTGCCAACTGTGCTTTTATAGAGCCATCTACAAAGGTAACCATCGAATGTATTATTGACTCTGGATGTATTACAACATCAATATTTTCGGGATTAATGCCAAAAAGCCAATGTGCTTCTATCACTTCGAAACCTTTATTCATCATAGTAGCCGAATCGATAGTAATTTTATCTCCCATTTGCCAACTTGGATGAGAGAGAGCCTCATCAATAGTTATAGAATCGAAATCTTCAGCATTACGATTTTTAAAAGGTCCACCAGAGGCAGTTAAAATAAGTTTGCTCACAGTATTTAAATTTTCACCTTGCAAACATTGAAATATTGCAGAGTGCTCACTATCTATTGGTACTAGAGAAGCATTACCATCTTTAATAGCTTTAAATACTAGTTCTCCAGCAACGACTAAGGCTTCTTTAGTAGCTAATGCCATTCTTTTACCTGCTTTAGCAGCTTTCAATGTTGGTTGCAAACCAGCAAAGCCTACCAAAGCTATTACTAGCTCGTCAATGTTTTCACTTTCAGCTATATGATTGATAGATTCTGCTCCAGCAAATACTTTAATATCAGTATCTTTCAACGATTCTTTTAGAGTTAAATATAAAGCTTCATTATTGATAACAACAGTATTAGGATGATATTCTAAGGCTTGTTTGATGAGTAGATCTACATTATCATTGGCAGTTAGTGCTTCTACAGTGAATACATCAGGAAACATTCTAACAAGGTCTAGAGTTTGTCTACCAATAGAGCCAGTAGAGCCTAATATCGCTAAACGTATCTTTTCACTCATTGCCAAAAGTTTTCTGGATTTATAGCATCACCATTTAAAAATACAGATATTTCAATAAACGAACTTGTAGGCTTTGCTACACCTATGATTTCATTAGTTTTCACATTAGTACCTATGCCTACATTGACTTTGGCTAAATTTTTATATATTGAAATCATATTATTTTTATGTTGTACGATTACTTGCTTGGCATTAAGACTAGAAATGTAACTAGTATCTATCACCATTCCGTCGTTCATAGCTTTAATGTTTTCAGAGGCTTTTGTAAGTAATCTGATAGATTTAGGAGATGGATTTTCATTAAATTCTTTTGTTATTTGGACAGTACTCAGCGGTATAGATAATTTAATTTTATTTAAATTCAAATTGTCGGGATTATAATAAAATGCTCTTAAAGTTTTATTGTAATTAGTATCTAATGTAATCAATAGAGTATGTAAATTTGTATAATAAACCTCTCTTTGTTCTAAAATATCAACAAGGCTATCTGTTTTTTTAGCTAAATTATATGCCATTTCTTTTTCTTTGATATCACCATAGCCAGGTATATATTGCCTGAGAGGTGTATATGCTATTAAAATAGTTGTTAAGACAATCAATATTAGTATAAATAAGGCTAGAAATAATAAAAACCTCAGTCTAGTCAAATAAATAGAAAATATGACCTCTAAATTATCAATTCTTCGTAAAATCAATAAATATGGATGTTTAAAATTTCTAAATAATTGCTTTGGTGTAAATTTAAAATATTTTTTCACTATTAGATATTGCTTTTTCAATTTGCAAATTTCGTAAAAATAAATTAAATCATAATATAAAATCTATTTGCTCATTAATAATTTTTTTATAATTTTGCAAAACAAAAGGGCTCCGTAGCTCAATTGAATAGAGCATCTGACTACGGATCAGAAGGCTGTGGGTTTGAGTCCCTCCGGAGTCATTAAAAAAACGGTGATTAATTTATTAAGTGTTAAAATTAATCACCGTTTTGTATTTTAAAAGAATTGAAATAGGCGTTTATATAATTAAGTCTTTATCAACATTTTGTAATAAAAGAATACCTATACAATAATTAGTAAACTCTAGCAATACCGCATTGGGAAATGATTTGTAATAAAA
>JASEGF010000146.1 GCA_030017935.1 Bacteroidales bacterium
AATTTTATTACTAAAAAAGCTCTCATTGTGAGAGCTTTTTTATTTTTTGTATACTCATTAAGAATTTTTAACAAAAAACTATAGTTTATAGATATTCTTATTTTATTAAAATAATGTTATTTTTAAAATAAATTATGATAAAATAAAAATAATTTAAAAAAATAAATTACTTTTGCAAGTTAAAAAAAAATAATTATGAAAGAAAATTTGATAAGATTAGGAATTTTTTATGATGGTAATTATTTATTACATGTTAGCAATTATTATAACTATTTTCATGAAAGGAAAAGTAGAATCAGTTTGCATGGTCTACATAAATACATCAAATACTATGTATCGAGTATAGAAGATATAGATACTAGATATGTAACTATTACTGAGAGTCATTATTTCAAGTCTAGACTAAGTGTAAAAGAAGTTGGTAATAAACAAAATCAATTATTCTTTGATAGACTTTTTGATGATGTTTTAATGATGGAGAATGTAGTAGCTCATTATCATCCAGTGAGGAATATCCAGGGAATAAAAATGGAAAAAGAAATAGGGATGAATCTGGCACTACATGCATATGAGATTGCGAGTAATAAAAAAATAGACTTATTAGTTTTAGTAGCATGTGATGGAGATTATGTATCATTGATCAAAAAGATTAATGGGTTGGGAATAAAAGTATTATTGGTATCATGGGATTTCGAATATACTGATGATCAAAATTATTTGAGAATGACTAAAACATCACAAGATCTAATAGAAGAAACAACATATCATTTAGCTTTGAATGATATAATAGATGATCCAGCAAATAAAGGTAATTCATTTGTAGAAGGCTTATTTGTTTCTAAATTAGATCGCAGATATGATATCCCTCAATATTTTGATGAGATAGGCAATGAAGATTTATCAACATTAGAAAGTGATAATCAAATACACGAAAGCTCAATATTATCTCTTAAAAATGGTTATGGATTTATAAAATATCCACCTAATAATTTATTTTTTCACTATCAATCGGTACAAGATGCTGATTTCAATGAATTACAAATAGGTGATGAGGTACTCTTCGAAATTGCCAAAAAAGATAATGGTGAAGAGCTTGCCATTAATGTAAGACCTAAAAAAACTAATTTAATTGAAAATTTAGAATTTTAAAAAATTTAGAATTTTTTTTAATCTAGACTTTCATTTGTCAGTAAGTGCAAACATAAGTATTTTTGATAGATTTAAGTTCATTGACGGTAATGAGTCTCATCTACATTATACACCTCTTTGCTTGTTTTTTTGTCAAACAAAAAATATTTAGACATAGCACTGGCTTTGATTTCGCCATTTTGGATGATTTTAGATTCTATAAAAGCAATATTTTTTTTATATTCAATTAATTTCCCTTGAATGTAGATTTTTTCATTAGTTGAGATTTTTTTATGATATCTGACGTTTAGCTCTACAGTCATACCTGCTCTGCCAATTTTAGATACTATCACCCAGCTGCCAACCTCGTCTAATAATGTGGCTACTATTCCGCCATGGAGTACTCCGTGCCAGCCTTCATAATTTTTGTTTGCTATCCATTCTGTCTCTATATAGTCACCGTAATCGTAAAATTCTAAATGCAATCCGACAGGATTTCTATCAGAGCATCCAAAGCAGAAATCGTCTTGCTGATTCAAAGATACCTTTTCTATTTTTTTCATTTCATAAATTTTTTTGCATATTCATCGATGAAATCTTTTTCTTCTTTTGATAAAGAGCTTTCACCTTCTTTTTTTATTTTTTCTAAAATTCTATTAATTTCATTTTCTATTTCTTTTCTCTTATCGTAATAGTCATAGTCATTGATTGGAGGTTTCTCATGTAGAATGTTTTTTTTAAGAGAAATTCTTTTTGATAATTGAGTAGTTATAAATCCTAATATTGCTGATATAATAGATATTACTATTGCACTCAAAAGCAGATCCATATTAGTAAATAATATTATTATAATGTATAACAATAAAAATATGTTCGAAAAAGTTCCTAGATTAATCTTCCTATTTTTATATCGCAAATAAATGCCATTATTAGAGATGATAGCCCATGATAATATTGCACAACTAAATAATGTTAGCCCACCCCAATTATTTAGATTAAATGACCATTGTATAGCTGCGAAACCGCCGCCAAAGCTTGCTAAAAGCCACAAGATTATAAATTCCCACCATTTAATATTTGTCAATAAATATTTAGCACTAATATATAATATTAAAAAATTCAAAACTAATTCCCATAAATATATGTGAATAAAAGGGTGTAATAGTAATGTAAAAAAAATATTATTTGTGTTAGGTAATAAAAATGTAGTAAAGGTATCTGGGAATATTACTAATAATATAGACAATATTATTGAAATAAATAAAATGCTATAAATAGTTATTCTTTTCCAAGACAGATGCATAGTAAAAAAATAATTTTTTAATAATAAAATTTATATGGTTTAAAGCGATAGCCCCAGATGAGCATTAGAATAAATGCGAATAACATACCTCCTAAATGAGCGAAATGAGCTATGCCACCGTGTGGCTGATAAACACCAGCAAAAAATTCAAAAGCACCATAAATAATGACAAAAACAATAGCTCTCACTGGTAAAAGTCCATAAATAAATACTGGGACATTAGGAAACATAAGTCCAAATGCAAGTAGAATACCAAAAATAGCTCCTGATGCTCCTACCATTGGCACATTCATCATCATTGCTAATAAGCTATTCAAAGAATTAACTGTAAGTGGAGCTACGGAATCCCAATTACTTAGTAATTCATTAACCTTATTAGGATCATAAATGTTAGCGAAATATTTATCTAAAATTGCAATGAAATCTTGTTGATTTAAAGTTTGAGAATATAGTGTAATAGCTTTTTGAATATTAGTAAATTCTATATAATTAACTCCTAACTGAATTAAGGAAGCTCCTAATCCAGTAATAAAGTAAAAAATTAAAAATTTCTTTGCCCCCCATACGTTTTCTAGCATATATCCAAACATCCATAGAGCAAACATATTAGTAAATAAATGCATAAAACTGCCATGCATAAACATATAAGTTATAAACTGATACCATCTAAAATATGGGGATGCTGGATAGTGTAAACCAAGCATATTTATTAAATCTATTCCTCTATTTGTAAAAACTATTGTAGCTAGATAAAAAATTACATTTATGATAAGTAAATTTTTAACAACAGGTGGAAATAAAGAGAAACTTGATGGTCCGAAAAGTCTATTATTATTCATAAGATTGAATTAATTGTAATAAATTATTTAACGACAAAATTATAAAATTATTTTTACCTCCTATTCCTTTTTGCGGATCTGGTAATGAAAATAATTCAGATAATATATTATTTATAGAGTCTGGCGTCAATGTCATTAATTGTTTTTTAGCACCATGCAAAGCTAAACTAATGTATAGTTTATTAATGTTTATGGCAGCTCCGGTTTCAGGCAATTCTAATATTTGATATACAAAATCTTCGATATCTTCTTCTTTGATGTATCCATGTGCAGGTATGCCTACAGCTTGGAACTGATTGTTAGAAATTTTTTCAAATTTGAATCCTAAACTTTCTAAGGTTGATTGTACAGATAAAAATGTTCCTAAAAATTTAGAATCTATCGTTATTATAATAGGGAATAAAACTTGTTGAGATTCAGAATTTATATTATTTCTATTTTTTGATAATTGTTCGAAAATTAATCTTGCTAAAATCGCTTCAATATCACCTACCAAGATGCCATCTTTCATTTTAGTTATTAATATTCTATTATCAATTACTTGAAATTCTAAATTATCATAGTGTATTTTAGAGTCGTTTTCTATTAAAGAAATTTCATTAAAAAGATCTTTGTAGTTTTCATTGATTATATCTCGTTGAGTATTGATTTTTTGATTAAAAAGTTGAGTAGTATCTGTTAGAGGATGCTTGGGGAAATTATAATTGCTTTTAGAGGAATTAATAGAAAAGATGTGAGTAGGTATAGCATCGAAATCTATGTCTGGCATTAGTCCACTAATTCCGAGAGCTTTTTTAGCTAAACTATTCAAAGTAGCAGCGATCAAATGTTCATCTTGAAATTTAATTTCAATTTTGCTGGGATGAACGTTTACATCTAATTTATGAGGAGGCAACGTAATAAAAAAGACATATGCAGGGAAAGTTTCTTTATCAATTAAGCCTTCATAAGCTTTCATAATCATTTGATGAAAATAAGGGCTGCGAAAATATCTACCATTAGCATAAAAATATTGATTGCCACGATTCTTTTTGGCTGCAGTAGGATTAGAGATGAAACCTTTTATTGTAGCAAATTGGAACTCTTCTTCAATATATAAAAGTTTAGAATCATATTGTTTACCAAAGATTTCAATTATGCGTTGCTTAAGGTTAGTAGGTAGCAATTTTATTTTTAATTCATTATTATCTGTTAAAGAGAAAGTTATATTGTTATTGGGAATGGCAATGCGATAGAATTCTTCCCAAATATTTTTCATTTCTACATTGTCAGATTTTAAAAAATTACGTCTAGCAGGTACAGAATAGAATAAATCTTTTACTAAAATATTAGTTCCTTTGGGACAAGCAGCTGGTTCTATTTTTAATATTTTACTATTTTCTACCAATGCGTGCGAGCCAATTTCTCGATCTTCTGGACGAGTGAACATCTCTACACGTGAGACAGCTGCTATAGATGCCAAAGCTTCTCCGCGAAATCCGTAAGAATATAAGTCATAAATATCATTAATATCATAAATTTTAGATGTAGCATGTCGCTCAAAGGCTAAAGATACATCCTCTGGATATATTCCTTGTCCATCATCTATCACTTGAATTAGTGATTTGCCAGCATTTTGAATAACAATATCTATAGTGGTGGCTTGAGCATCAATAGCATTTTCTGTCAATTCTTTGACAACAGATGCTGGTTTTTGTACTACCTCACCAGCAGCTATTTGATTGATTATTTGCTCTTTTAGAATTATTATACCACGTTTAGTGTTATTCATTTGAATATTTTAATTTTTCTTTACGAAAATATGAATAATAAAAGTAGGATTAATATTATGACAATAGTCAGTAGTCTCATATTAGATTTTTTTTTCTTATCTAGATTTTTTTTCCATTTAAAGTCTAGCTCTCTGCGTAATCTCTCTCTTTCGAATTGTTTTTTTTCTTCATCACTCCACTCTGGATTGACCTTATCAGTATATCTTGGTTTATATTCAAATTGTTTTGGTCTAGATGATGGGAATAAAATACTCATATTTTTTCACAAAATTACAAAAAATTTTTTTAAAGCATTCGGTGCATATTAACTATGGAAATAGATGAGCAGTCAAAAATAAGTATGTTTTAGAATAAATATATAAACTTGACAAAGAAACATTTGAGGAATATTTATAATTAAAAAAATGAAGGAGAAAGAAGGGAAGAAAAGGTTGATAGGAGCTATTGGAAATAGCTCCTATCAATAGTAAAAAATATTTTTATGAAATATATATGATTTCTGAATATAAAATTTTTTATATTTGCAAAAAATATAAAAATTATGGATAAAATATTTG
>JASEGF010000147.1 GCA_030017935.1 Bacteroidales bacterium
CTACAAAGAATATGGTTATAAACTTAAAGAAAAACCTGATAAAAAATATGATGCTGTAGTTCTAGCTGTTAAACATAAAAATTATGAAAATTTTGATGAAGAAAGTTTATCTCATTTATTATGTGATGATGGCAAAGGCATTGTAGTTGATATCAAAGGTGTGTTGAGAGGTAAAATTAATAATTATAAATATTGGACTTTATAATTAATTTTACAATTTTTTCTAAAATTTTTAATTTTATTAAAAATTTTATTTAATTTTGAAAAAAATAAATTATGAAAACAAAAATATCGATTCTATTATTTATTATTTTTGGAGTATTTATATTGTCTAGTTGCGAAGAAGAGAGGACAGTATATGTTCTTGACCAAGAACTAAAAGATTATACCTATTTTCCTATTAATAGCTATTGGGTTTACTTAGATTCTGTTTCCGAAGATTTAGACACCTGTAGAATAATAGGAAGCGAATTAAAAAAATATGCTTCTGATGATGATTCTTATGATTATGAATATTTTTCTGAATTTGTTTATTCTACTAATAAAAAGGCAAATTTTTTATTCATAGGCACTTCTGAATTTTATCCTAAATATCAAACATGTGTGTTAAATAAATATGGCTATGGTCCTATGTTTTTCAGTAATAAATTTAAGGGATTTAACTACAATAATTTATATTATGTAGAAGATCTTGATTCTTTAGCAGTAGGACAAAGGTGGTATAAAAATATTAAAGTTTTTAAGTATATGAAAAATCCTGTTGATACTGCTGATTACGAAAAATATTATTTTGTTAGACGCATTGGTATGATTAAAAAATATAATAATAAAGATCAAGTAGAGTGGGATTTAATAGATTTTTATTTGAATAATATTTCACCTATTTAATTTTATTTTTCAAATAAAATTAAATGAACTTTCATAATGAATGTTTAATTTGTCATTTATAAGATTTAAAATATTTACCTGTATATTCACAAAATTATTTTGTTAAATGCGATAATTGTGGCATTATCTTGGCAAGTAGAATATCTACTACAACTGATAATATTCTAGACCATGGTTGCAGGATAGGCTATTATTTAAAAGAAGCTGAAAATAATAAAAAATTAAAATTTTTAATAAAAATTACAAATCCTATACTCTCACTTATAAGAATAGGAGATAATATAAAAGAATTATACCTAAAAAAATAAATAAATTTAAAAAATATTGATAAGAATTAATCTCTAAATTTACCTGATAGAATAGACTCTCTCATAACAGCATCGATACCTTTTTTATTAATATCACGCATCACACTAGTAGATACTTTAAGTGTAATCCATTGTCCTGCCTCTGGCCAATAAAATTTTTTAGTTTGTAAATTTGGATAAAAACGACGTTTGGTTTTACGATTGGAGTGAGATACTTTATTGCCTACTATAGACCTTTTTCCTGATATTTGACAAACTCTAGACATAATTTTAAATTTTAGATTGCAAAGGTACGAAAATTATTTTAATTAAAAAAATATTTGAAAAAAGAAGATATTTTTTCATTAAATTTGCATAAATTAATAATTATGGATATAAATCCTCATATAGAGAGTAGTTGGCTAGAAGTGTTAAAAGATGAGTTTCAACAACCATATTTTATAGAAATTAAAAAATTCTTATTAGAAGATAAAAAGAAATATAGAGTTTTTCCTCCTGGACAGTTAATATTTAATGCCTTTAATCTGACTCCTTTTGATAAAGTAAAAATAGTTATCATAGGTCAGGATCCATATCACGGATATGGACAGGCTCATGGATTATGCTTTTCTGTACCTAAAGGTATCGCAAAGCCACCAAGTTTACAAAATATTTTCAAAGAATTAAAAGAAGATCTAAATATCAATCCCCCAGATTATGGAGATCTGACGGGATGGGCTAGACAGGGAGTATTCTTACTCAATGCTATACTCACAGTGCGAGAGAATACCCCAGAATCTCACCGCAATATAGGATGGGAAAATTTCACAAATGCAGCAATCAAAAATTTGTCTGATAAAAAAGAACATTTGGTTTTTATGCTGTGGGGAGCTTATGCTCAAGAAAAGGAGAAACTAATAGATAATACAAAACATCTAATACTGAAAGCTGCACATCCATCACCATTTAGTGCTAATAGAGGTTTTTTTGGTTGTCATCATTTCTCTAAAGCTAATCAATATTTAATAGCTAATAGTATAGACCCTATAAAATGGGAAGATTTAAATTAATTTTTTTGGCATTTGTTTTTCAGATTCCAATACTTGCTTTTACACAATTTCTAACATTAGATACTTCAATTAATGCTACATTGCAATGGTTAGACAATATAGAAAAACAAGGTTATTCAATTGTATGGGACGGTAAAATAAAATTATCTAATGAAGAATTAAACATCTCAAAAGAGCAGTTACAAAAATGGAATGCTGGACAAAAAAAAGAAGTTATAAATAAAATACTTGCTCCATATTGGGAAGATGGATATTTATTAGCAGAGCTTAAATTCTCTATAGATAGCATTAATGCAACAAATGTAATTATTAATGCCACATTAAATAAAAATAAAAAAATAGACATAAAATCTGTAAAATGGGATACTCCACCTCCATTAAAAGAAAAAAGACTATTAAGGATGCTAAATGTAAATTTGTCTGAGCCTTTAAATAGAGAGATATTATTATTAGAAACAAATAAATTACTATTTGATTTTATTTATTTATCAAACCAACCAATGATAGAATTACTCAATGATAGCACTGCTACATTACATCTAAATATTAAAATAAAACCCAAAAATAATATAGAAGGGATGTTAGGTTTTGCTAAATTAAACTCAGGATTAAAAAATTGGCAATTTAATGGCTACATTAGAGGTGATTTTACAGATTTAGTCGGATGGGGCGAAAGATGGAATATACTTATAAATCTGGGTAATAATTATCAAAATGTAAATATAAATCTTGGAGTGCCATACATAGCAGGATTACCATTATCCATTAGTGGTACATTCAAAATGAGAGTGCAAGATACTACCTATGGATATACTGAAGAAATACTAAATTTCTATAGTACGGATAAAACTCAACAAAAAGAAATATTTTTCGGTGCAGGACAAAGGCAATCAACAGCATTTGAACATGCTGACAGCATCATTTATAATGATTTTAAATACACATACCTAAACTTAGGTGGACAATATTCGAAATTAGATAATATGTATAACCCTCACAAAGGTTTTAAAATATCAATGCAAACAAATTTAGGAAATAGTGCGACAAATAATAATTCAGAAAATGAAAATAAAATAAATCAATTACTTACTGAAACTTATTTGGATGCTATTAAATTTATTCCAATACATAAAAACATATCGCTATATTTCGATCTACTACAAAGAGGCGTATACTCTAATAAAATTATTTTGAAGAATCAAGCTTTATTAATAGGTGGTATCAATGATATTTTAGGAATAGAAGAGGAGAGAATATCGGCATTGCAACTATATAAAATAGAGTCTGGCCTTGCTCTAAGTGGTAATGAAAATACAT
The DNA here is from genome assembly GCA_030017935.1 of Bacteroidales bacterium. Classification (GTDB taxonomy): domain Bacteria; phylum Bacteroidota; class Bacteroidia; order Bacteroidales; family DTU049; genus DTU049. Next base: position 3,563 of record JASEGF010000147.1, read on the forward strand.
ATTTTAGATTTTTTTATCAATTTGCAAGAGTGCAGAGATATCAATCACAATGGGGGAATTATCAAAGTGCTGGCATTGCTTTTCAACTAAAAACACGCATAGGATGGATATGGACAGCATTAGCTGTACCCAAAGAACCTCAAAATAGTTGGGATATAGCTAATACTAGATTACATATCAAAATTAGTATTGGATTTTAAAAGAATTATAATAAATGAAAAGAAATAATTTTGTAAAATATAAATATTTAAGATTATATAATTTATTAATAATCATTGTATTAATTACTTTGTTAATATTAATAGAAAGTTGCAAAAATGCTAGTAATGAAAATCTACAAAATAAACAGATATTTCATTATAATCAACCTTCTGGTATATATTCTTTAGATCCTGCATTTGCTAGAGATCAAGCACATATATGGGTGATACAACAATTGTACAATACATTAGTAAGCTTAGATGATTCATTACGAATAATACCAAGCATAGCTAAATCATGGGAAATATCCGAAGATCTATGCACATATACATTTTATTTAAGAAATGATGTATATTTTCACAAAGACATATGTTTCAAAGACAGTACTAGAAAGCTAATAGCACAAGATGTAAAATATAGCTTACAGAGATTAGCATCAGATGAGACAGCATCTCCTGGTAGATGGATTCTAAACTCAGTAGCAATAAAAGATAATAAATTGTGGATAGAAGCTCCCAATGACACTACAGTAATAATACATTTGGCTGAACCATTTACCTCATTTCTGTCTATACTTGCCATGCCATATTGCAGCATTATACCTCAAGAAGCAATAGAAAAATATGGTACCGAATTTTCTAGACACCCCATAGGAACTGGACCATTTGTATACAAATATTGGAAAAAAGACGTCAAACTAATATTAGCAAAAAACGATAATTATTTTGAACGAGATAATGATGGAAATCAACTACCATATTTAGATGGGATATCTATCTCATTTATTAAAGATAAACAAGTGGCATTTATGGACTTTATGCTAGGGAAATTTGATTTTTTATCTGGAATAGACCCATCATTCAAAGACATATTATTAACAAGAGATGGTGAACTAAAAGAAGAATATAAAGACAAATATATATTTCAAAAAAGCTTATTCTTAAATACTGAATATTTGGGCTTTTTAATTAATGAAGACTCCCCATTTAATAATAAAGAATTAAGACAAGCCATATCACTGGGTATAGATAGAGCTTCAATGATGAAATATCTTAGAAATAGTTTGGGATATCCATCATTACAAGGCTTTATTCCTCCAATACTAAATCCATCAGATAGCGAAACAAAATACTTAGAGTACAATCCGCAAAAAGCAAAACAATTGTTGATAAAATCTGGATATTTGAATAGTGAAAATAAAGATAAGATTACACTTTTGACTAATGATACATATATAGATTTAGCAGAATTTATCCAAAACCAATTAACAAAGATAGGATTAGAAATTAATATAGAAGTAATACCACCAGCTACCTTGCGAGACTTAATGTATAAAGGACAAGCTAATTTTTTCAGAGGAAGCTGGATAGCAGATTACCCTGAGGCAGAAAATTATTTTGCAGTATTTTATAGCAAAAACATACCACCTAATGGACCAAATTATACAAGATTTAGGAATCTACAATATGATAATTTGTATGAAAAACTATTAAGAACATCTGATAATACTAAATATGAAATAATAAAAGAAATGAATGAAATATTAATAGAAGAGATGCCACTAGTACCATTATATTATGATGTATCAATAAGGTTGATACAACCGTATGTGAGAGGGTTAAAGGCGAATGTGATGAATACATTAAATTTGAAGGAAGTCAGAATAGATAAGGGAATAGGGAAGGGATAGGAAATTTAAAAATCAAATTTTTGTTAAACTTTCCAAGATATTTAATATTTCATCTTTATCAATTTAAAATACCGCTCCCACGCCCATCTATCGTGGGATGACAAATTCAATAGTCGTACAATGTCTGATTCCACC
>JASEGF010000148.1:0-3550 GCA_030017935.1 Bacteroidales bacterium
TAGAGAAGCTAAACAAGCTGAACTAGAAAAAATGAAACAAATGGAAAATGAAAAAGAATTAAAAAAATAAATGTTATAATAAATGAAAATTTTAGTTTTTTCATTTATTAATTCTGCAAATTTTACATATGATTTATTAGTGAACTATTTATTATCTTTTATCATATCTTTGTATTTTAAAATGATATAATTAAAAAATATAAAAAAAATATGAAAAAGTTATCAATTATTTTAATCGTGTTAATCTCATTATTAATAGGAAATAATATTAACGCGCAAAATCTAGGTATAGGACCAGACACCTTCGATCCACATGCATCTGCAGGAGTAGAGATGCGTTTTACAAATAAAGGACTCTTGATACCAAGAGTAGCCCTTACGAGTACTAGCTCGGCATCACCTATCACATCTCCTGCTACTAGTCTTTTAGTTTATAATACAGCTACTGCTGGAGATGTAACGCCAGGTTATTATTATTGGAATGGTAGTAAATGGATGCGCTTATTAGCAATAGATGATAAGCCTGCATGGTTGCTCAGTGGTAATGCTGCTGCTGCATCCGATTTTATCGGAACTACCAATGCTATTGATTTTAGAATATATACAAGTAATGTTGAAAGAATGACAGTAGAAGCAAACGGTAACGTTGGCATAGGCACTAGCACTCCAGCTGAGAAGCTTCATATTAATGGATCAATAAGAGGTAACCAATCAGGAGCTTTAAGGATAAGTACAGGTAACGGATATATTGACATAGGCCCCAAAAATACCAGTTGGGCACATTTTTATACTGATAGATCTAGATATTGGTTTAGTACTGGTCTAACCATAGAAACTGGTAATATAGGAAGCTTTGATGAAAATTTATCATTACAAACGTCTGGAACTACACGAATTACCATTCTAAATTCGAATGGTAATGTCGGTATAGGCACCACCACTCCACAGACAGCTTTGCATGTTGCTTCTAACTCTATATTTAATGATGGATTCGAAGATGGTACACTATCACCATTTACTACTGGTGGAGATGCTAGCTGGGTTATAAGCACTACTAGTCCATATGCTGGTAGCTATTGTGCTGAGTCTGGTACTATTACACATTCGCAATCTACTTATATTCAGCTCACTCAGTCTCTTTCTTCTCCAGGACAAATTAGTTTCGCATATAAAACATCTACTGAGTCTTGTTGTGATAAATTAAAATTTTATATAGATGGTAATCTTATGGGGGATTGGGGTGGAGAATTATCATGGACAGTGGCTAGTTTCTCAGTAGGTTCAGGTAGTCATACTTTTAAATGGGAATATTCAAAAGATGGAAGTGTAAATACTGGCTCTGATAAAGTATGGATAGATGATATAAAAATTTCATATTTATCAGATTTGGCTATTATAGAAGGCAATGCAGATATTAGTGGCAATGCAGATATTGGTGGCAATGCTATTGTTAATGGAAATGTCGGTATAGGCACTACCTCGCCATCAGCTAAACTGCATGTGGTTTCTACAGCATCTCAAAACTTAGCATATTTTTTTCAAACTTATAATAATTATATGTATATACAAGATATATCAGCCACTGAACTTTTATATGCATCTAAGCAGCAACTGACTAGTAATGGTGATGGACAATCAACAATATATGGATATAGAAATAGAGATAGCCAAAATGATGGTACAGGTTATGGTGTTTATACTTCAAATGGTGCTGTAAAAGGCTACAATTATTGGGGTGATTTATATTCTTATGGTGTTGGTGGTTTTAATTGGAATGATTATACTAGATGTGGTGGTGTGTTAGGGGCACAATATAGTGGGTCTTATTGGGCATCATTAGGATATAAAAACTCTGGAAGTACTACATATGGAGCATATTGGACAAGTAGTGGATCAGGCAGTGGCTATAGCGCTACTGGTAGTGCCATGGCAGGGGTGGGTGCTGGTGGCTATGGTGATATGCTAGGTTTATGGTCTCGTGGCGAAGTGATGGGTGCTATATTTGCTGGTGAGCTCTTCTCAGCATACAATCTAGGTAATACATACACCTCAGGTACTCAAGTAGAGCTGGTGAAAACTGATAACGAAAAAACACCAGCATATACTATGACATCCACTGAAATAAAAATCTATGCCGATGGACTAGGTCATTTATCTGGTAATGAAATTTTTATTAATTATGATAATAATTTTAAAAAATTATTAGGAGAGACTGCTCCAATAGTTACCATTACCCCTATAGGTAAGTCTGCTGATCTTTATATAAAATCTATATCAAAAGATGGCTTCATAGTAGCTAGTGATACTCCACAAGATATTCAGTTCACTTGGATAGCTGTGGGGACGAGAATAGATAATAAAGAAGCACAAAGAGTACCTGAAGAATTGACTGATATTAATTTTGATAGTAATCTAGTAGATTTCATGTTTAATGAAAATATAAAAGAGAGAAATGCTAAAGCTATGTGGTGGGATGGTAACAAAATACAATTTGGCACTCTGCCAGATTTCTTTCACCAGGCAGATAGAGAAGCTAAACAAGCTGAACTAGAAAAAATGAAACTAATGGAAGAAAAAAATAATAATTTTAATACTGAGAAAAAATTAAAATGATTATAACTTAAAAAATGGTTCTATAATGTTTTGAATGGGCAAAGATTAAAAAAAACTAATTTTATAAAAATGAATTTTATTATTGGACAATTAAATATTAACCACAGAGTTCTCAAAGAATTCACAAAGAACACAGAGAATGATAGAATTAAAAGGTGAGATAAATATCACTTTGTGAACTTTGTGTAATAACATTGTGCCCTTTGTGGTAAAATAATTTACCCACAATAAACGTTATAGAACCATGATAATAAATTACTAAATCATAATTGGCAAATTTAATTCTCAGTAAGTGGAAAAATGACATAATAAATGAAAATTTTACTTAAACTTTATTGGTTTTTATTTATTTTATCATTTAATTTAATATGCAAAAGTCAAACAAACTTATGTATTGATGATAGTAGTTATATCTTAAATGATTTAAATCATATAATATATACTCTTAGCGATGATAGTATGGGAGGGCGTGCAGCAGGTAGTATATACGAAATCAAATCTATTAATTTTTTAGTAGATGAAATTTTAAAATTTTTACCTAATAACTATGAGATCATAATAGATGAGTTTACTTATAATAGCTATGATGGTACAATAAAAGCTCATAATATCTCGGTATTACCTAAAAATAATAAAATTCCAATATATATAATATGTGCGCATTATGACCATCTGCAGCCATGTTCATATTACTCGCGAGAGATTAAAAATAAAAATCAAATACATCCTGGCGCCGATGATAATGCTTCAGGAGTCGCTTTAGCTATAGAATTATTTAAAATATTATTAAGTGATAAATCTATAGATACAATGTATCCTGCCCCAGCTTTAATACTACTATCTGGTCATGAAACTGGCATGCATGGCTCTGAGGAATGGATTTGTAAATATAAAACATTTTATAATATTGACTTTGCTCTAAACTTTGATATGGTAG
>JASEGF010000148.1:3560-5548 GCA_030017935.1 Bacteroidales bacterium
GAATGGATGATAATGAATCAATATTATTAATAAGGCAAGCTACCAATGATGAAGTTGTAAACGAAAGTTTTTTTAAAAATTATAAGAATAATGCAAAAAAATTTAATATAAATATAAAATATACTAATGAAGGTTTCAGACAAACTGATGCATACAATTTTTATATTAATAAAATACCATCATACACTATGAGCACAGGAATTCATCCAGACTATCATAGAGCGTCAGATACCCCAGATAAAATTAATTATCAATCAATTTATAAAATTATCCTTTCGTTGTATTATCAAATATTTGATATTTAATATTGCCTGATTAATACCAAGTTGCATTCAAATAAGTAAAATACGAAATAAGTTAAATTTAGAAGTTTAGTAGATGGGGAGGGGAGGGAGAGAGGGGGAGACGGGGAGAGAAGGTGATAAGTGATAAGTGATAAGTGATAGGTGATAGGTGATAAGGAGACGAGGTGACTGGGAGAAGGGGAGAAGGGGAGAGGGGGTGAGGATATTAGTTTTGAGTTAATCCACAGATGCACACAAATTAGCACAAATTATAAATTAAGGTTGATTAGTTGATGGGCTGATATGTGATGAGTGATAGGTGATAAGTTTTTAGGGTTAAGCAAAAAATTTAAACTATATTATCAATTCTTCTTTATTTTTTTAAAATAACATATTCCAATTTACTCTTTTCAGGAAGATCCTTTATATTTATGTTTTTAATAAACTTTTTCTTTGCTTTTTTCTATTTTTTGTCGCCCCACATTATTAATAATGCTCCGTGCTTACTAAAATATTTTTGGCCACATTTTTCTATTTTTTCAGCTTGTTTCAAAATAAATTTTGGAGGATTAGGATTTATGTACACTGTGCTGATGTAATCAATATTATTGACATAGGGCATCAATAATTTTTTTAGTGATGAATAAGTATAAAATTTTGCTTTTTTGAAAATACTTTTTCTAAAAATTTTACTTATAGATCTAGCAATGCCATATAAAGACCATTTAGTCAATACTGCTACGACTATTTGTCCTTGCGGCTTACATACTCTATACATCTCAGATATGAAACGCTTGGGATTAGTAGAAAATTCAAGAGAAGTGAAAGCTAATACTATACCAAATTGATCATCTGCAAATGGTAATTCTTCGCCGCTAGCTTTTACTACTTCATTAATTCCTCTTTGCTTAGCTAATGAAAGCATCTCCTCAGATGGATCTATACCTACTACCGTAGCTCCTCTCTTTACTAAATTCATCGAAAATATGCCGGTGCCTACTCCAATGTCTAAAATGTGACAATCTTTCTCTAATTTTAAAGCGTGCAGCAGGGCATTTAATTCTAACTGATAAACAATTTTCCCATTTTCTGTGAAAAACCATCCATCATAATATGGAGCCACATCATCAAATATAGCTTTATCCGAAGTATTTTTCATAGTACTTTTTATAAATTTTGTAATTATCTTCAGAGAATATTGCAAAAATTACTTTCTCAGGCAATGATTCTTTAGAAAGCCATTCCAATACAGTTTGCCATACTATGTCTGCTGCACTTTCCAGAGGATATCCATAAACGCCAGTACTAATGTTAGGAAAAGCCACAGTTTTTATATTATGTTCTTTGCAGAGATTTAGTGAATGCCAATAAGCACTTTTTAATAACTCATCTTCTCCATGATTACCCCCATGCCAAATAGGACCTACAGTGTGAATAATATATTTAGCTGGTAATCGAAAGCCTGGAGTTATTTTTGCTTTGCCAGTTTCGCATCCACCGAGAGTTTTACAATATTCTTTAAGCTCTGGACCAGCAGCCCTATGTATGGCACCATCTACACCTCCACCTCCTAGCAGAGTTGTGTTTGCTGCATTCACTATAGCATCTACATTCAATTTGGTAATGTCTCCTAGATAAATTTCTATCCTATCTTTTAAATTATCATAATTCTTCATAAGGTTCTACTATTAATTGATTATTTTG
>JASEGF010000149.1 GCA_030017935.1 Bacteroidales bacterium
CCACAAATAGTATCAATATCTTCGCCTAAATCTAAAGTAAGGTTTGGATCACAGTTGCCTTTAATTAAAAGACTATCTATATACCAGCTATCGCCATCATCCTGAGTCATCACAAAAGCAATATAAACATTTTGGTTTGCATATTCACTCAAATCGATAGTTTTTTTAGTATATGTGGTGCCAAAGCTAGACTCATTCCATTGAGAAACAGTAGTAAATGCAGCATGCGAAGTCTGAGAAGTAGTAGAAACACGTACACTATAAGTAGAACCCCAGTCATAACTATAATCTTGTTTTTGATAAAAAGTAAGTACTGGATTAGCACACAGATGAATTTTAGGAGTAACTAACCAATCCTCAGCTTGTCCACCAAAAACATTTTCAAAATCTACAAAAGCTGCACCAGAACCCTCATAAGCCTCATTAGTATTTTGCCAATTATTGCTAGTACCTAATCCATTGCTACCTATAAATGTTGCCCAGCATGCTGGTGGGAAAGTGCCATTGAAAAGCTCAACAAATGGAGAAGGACGCAGAGAAGGATGTACCGTTCCTATCCATTCTAAAGTATCATTATTATTGTTTTCATCTATACTACCATTAGGATCTGCACACCATACAGTTAATGAATGTGCACCTTGTTCTAGTAAATACGAAGATAAATCAATGGTGCTAGTCTGATTGGTAGCTAATGAACCAGTCCAATTGATAACATTTGTAGAACCACCATCAAAAGTCCAATATAATTTCAATGAAGTTAAGGTCAGATTACCTCTGTTTTTTATGACAGCTTTGAAATTTTGTGTAGAACTTTCACAAAATTCATTAGTAGCAGGTAAAATTTGAGTAACAGAAGCATCTAAATCTACAACTGGCATATTAGGATCATAACCTTCTAAAACAGTTATTCCACTGTTAGTAGGATCTAACCAATCTTTTAATCTGCTACTGGAAGAACCACCGCCATTCCACGATACTCCGAGTTTACCATACCAATCTGAACTTGTATTACCACAAGCAGCATAGCCTCCATGAAGTTGTCCTATAATATGCCCAGTAGGATCGAATAATGGAGAACCACTAGAACCAGGTTCTGTAGTAGTGCCATCACTCCATGATGTAATTCTCCAGTGAGTACCATCTCCTGGTATAGAATTATTTAAATAAGTTGTAGTACTCACACCACCATTAGACCAGCTGATTTTTTTAATATCACCTGATGGATGATGTATTCCTACCACTTTACCACTAATATTATCATCTGTTGTGCGATTCCATCCAGAGAAATAAACATTATATGATGCGGGAATATCATTATTGATTTGCACTAAACAAAAATCTGAATTAGCATATCTAGCTTTCAATTCTGCACCACTCATAGAATTATATGAAGGAGAGCTAGAAGGGTTACTGCAAGTAGGGCTTTGCCAATTAAACCAAAACACCCAACTAGAAGGATCAGAATAACAGTGATTAGCAGTTAAAACATATGGAGTACCATCATTATTAGTATTATTAATTAATGCGCCAGAACAGAATCCATTCCCACCTGATACGAGCATGCATACAGAACGTATCTGATCTTCCCAGCCAGCAGCCTGTGGACAAGCCACATTTACATTACAACTACCAGATTCTCCGAATGATTTCATAGCATAATCATAAGCATTCCTATAGCCATGAGTAATTCTATAAAGATGTAAGGTAGGCAGTACATTAACTGCAGCATCTTGATTTACTTCAATAGTAACCTCATCACCAGGTATCAAAGTTGTAGCGAAAACGCCATCTTTGCTATTATTATTGTAATTAAAAGCACCTAATACCATGCTTTTATTAGCATTATATAAATACAGTTCAGTATTTGCGGGTAAATGAAATTGATCAAAAGTGAAATTAAGAGTAAGTGCACCGTCAGATTTAAATGTCATTAGCCATATCTTTTTCCCATTTATTATTGTATCAAAAGCTTGATCAATAATATCTATATCTACATAAACATTTTGCCCAAATCTCCATGGCCTATCTTTATATTTATCTACTAATGCATCCTCCATCTTCAAGGCCTCTACATCTATACTGGGAAGTGTGTAAATGTTAGTTTTACTTACCTTAGCTTCGAAGCTAGCTGGTATTCCTGGATAACTAATCTGACTATAAGAAATCAAACTTGTTAAAAATAAAATAAAAAATAATGCTTTTTTCATATGTAAAAATTTTTTATAAAATTATAATTTTTTTTAATAATAAAAAAAATTTTTTTTATTAAAAAAAATTATGTAATTTTGCAAACGCAAAAGGGCCCATAGCTCAGTTGGTTAGAGCAACTGACTCATAATCAGTAGGTCCCAGGTTCAAGTCCTGGTGGGCCCACTTATATAAAATCATATATTCCAAACTAAAAATTACTTTATTTGGTTCTAAAACGTTTATTGTGGGTAAATTATTTTACCACAAAGGGCACAAAGATATTACACAAAGTTTATCCTGTTAAATAATTTCGCATAAGCAGAATTGCTTTGCATTTAACAGGATGAACAAAGTGCCATTTAAATATTATATTCTTTGCTGATTACTTCTCCATAAGCAGGATTAGTTACCCCTGCAAAAAGGGTTGATACTTGAATTGTAAAGGTAACAATGATTAATAATATTAGCTTTTTCATTTTGTGTTGTTTTAAGATTAATAATTAATATGATACGATTTTAATAGCCAATTTTCAGAAGAATCTACATTTTCTTTCGCCAAAGGCGGTCTAGTTCAATGGCTGGCTATAAATACTGGAGGGCAATTTACCCTCTAATTTTCCAAGATGCATTAACCGAAAATCTATCAGGAAAGCTACTGCCTGACCGCTTAGATTTATAGCATGTTAGCAAACGTAAATCATTCACTATAATTGTTTTTTGATCTTTTTGACAAAGATAATCCATATATAAATTCTAAACCTATATAATTAATGTTTTGTGATACCTGCCCTCTACTTTCATACGGTAAATTTTGAAACTCGTAATAACCAATACCTATTTTTGAAAATGAATAATGTAAAATCGCATTTAGTTGAATGGTGTTTTGGTTTTTTGTTACTTTTATTAATCCTGCTTTTAGAAAGTAACTCACTAAATTCTTTTTTGTATCAACCAATTTAAAATCAAATAACCTTGCTTCTGTTGTGTCATCAATAACATAAGTTTCTCCGACAGTAATTTCGTATGGGTATGCAACGACTCTATTTAATTTTATTCCCGCTTCAATACTATAATATTTATTTTCATCTCTTTCAATAAGTTTTTGAATAGATAAAGGAAACACCCACATAAATTGAACATATTCATAATGTTTAATATTCCCTAAATATTCATAATTATCTTTATAAATACTTGTTCTAAAAATGCTATTATCAGGGGCTTTAAAGTAGTAATTAATATAATAAGGTGCAAGCCCCAAACCTGCCCCTATGTTTATCCCAATATCATTTTTTATTTGATGATGATATGAGATAACTGCTTCGCCACTGAACACAGGCTTTGATTTTAATAATTTTTCGCCCCAATGAATTACAGTTAAGTTATCATACAAAACAGGAGATAGTGAAAATCTAATTTGGTCATTAAAGGTTAATTTAGATTTATTAAAATCCTGCCCATAACCAAGCTTAACAATTAACAAGAACAACAATATTGTTGCTCCTGTATTTGATAATAGTTTTTTCATAGTATTAGCACGTTAATGATGTACTATATGAAATACCACCACCATAAAATTGAGCTTTTACCCAATTAGGTCTAGTTTTTGTTAAAACTGTAATTTTATGTTCAACATGTTTTGCATTTGCATAAGCATACACTCCATTTACAGTATTAAAGGTAACAGACGTATGGCTTTTCGGATTACACCCCGTTTTTTTAAGTGGTTTCTGAACTCCACTTGATGAAAATTTTTTATTAGAAAATTGTATATTTTCTATATTAGCTAAATAATATTCAGGGGGTCTATTTTTTACCATGAGAATAATATAAAAATTATCAATTATATGTATTTTGTTATAAAATTATTTTTATTAGTATAAATGTTTAACCCATCATAAAACATCATATAATTAATATATATTGACATGCAAAATTAAAAAAAAATTTAAATAAACTGATTTTTTTTTTAAAATTACTTTTTTTTAATCTTTACCCACTCAAAACGTTATAGAACCATATATTTTATCAAAAATAAAATGAATGAAATTTCAATTTTTTTTGAGATAACTCTATAGTAGGCATAGGTGTTTTGATGTATTTAAGTGGATAAAAGATATATTTCCACTTTCCTATAATAGTTTGATTTATAATTTTCCACCAGTTTATATCTATAGAAAAATAAAATTGCTTATAAGGAACTAAATCAGACATTACGATGTCTTGCTCATAGGGATTTCCATAAATCATTGCATCTGCTCCATATCCAAATGAAAACATTAAAAAATCTGGTAAATTATTATCTATTTTGCTGATTGGTATGGATAGCCAATAAGTTTGTCCATTGTAATCTTTTAACATTTGTTGCCCAAAATTATTTCCTAATAATTCTGGTCTTTGTTTTGCCCATTTTGTTTGATGAAAAGAAAATTTTAATTGCACATCATCATGTAGAAATGTTGCTGCCATTATACCTGCTACATCTCATAATAAATCACTAATAGAAAATCCCCATCCTTCACTAAAACCATCCATTACTTCTATGCTAGCCAAATATGTGAATGTTATTATAGGTGAAGCTATTCTACTTTGAGTACAATTTTTTAATAAGTCACTATTAAGATTTGTTAAAGAATAAGCAGAGAAGAAATGTCCGACTTTGTCCATTTCAAGCCATTCTCTACTATCATCAAAAAAATGAAATTTCCCTGAATTATATTGATAATACCAACTATAATAAGTATAAACACTTATCCCTGCATAGGTACTACTTAGAAGTGTAATAGATCTATTTTGGCAATCATTTTCATTTATATTTGATTGTGATAGCAAATATCTATTATTTGCATACAAAAAAAGAAGAAGAAGTATAATTTTTTTAAAATTGTAAACCATGACATTGATATATGCAAAGATAATAAAGTAAAAAAAATTGGTTCTGTAACATCTATTGTAGGTTAATTATTTAAGTTAATACTTAATTGTTTAATTGTTATTATTAATCCACAAATGCACACAAATGAGCACAAATTATAAATTAAAGTTGATTAGTGATGTGATGAGGAGTTTAGTAGGATATTAGTTGTAAATTAGTCCACAAATTAACACAAATGAGAGTGATGGGAGACTGGGGAGACGAGGAGACTGGAAGAATAGGTGATAAGTGATGGGTGATAGGTGATAAAATAGGTTGAATAGTTGTAAATTAATCCACAAATGCACACAAATGAGCATTAGTTTCTACTATCTACTCTCCCCTATCTACTATATACTATATACTTTAGCCCTGAAAAACAAAATCACAAAATCCTTTAATCCCAAAAATCCCAGTTCAGACAATTTAATTCTATC
>JASEGF010000014.1 GCA_030017935.1 Bacteroidales bacterium
ATTAGACACATAGTTTTTCAAATATAAAACTACTATTTAGTCATTTTTTAATAAGCTTGAACCGCAGATTCTTTTATGATTATCCAAAAATCTCAGTTCAGACCAGCAATATAGAAAGAAGTATGAGCATTAGCATTCTACTATATACTCACGACTTTCTACTTTCCCCTATCTACTATATACTATCTACTTTCACCTGAAAAACAAAATCCCAAAATCCTTTAATCCCACAAATCCCAGTTCAGACAATTTTAATTCTATAATTCACTGTGTTCTTTGTGCATTCTTTGAGAACTCTGTGGTTAATATTTAACTCAAAAATATTAAAAAAATTCATTTTTATAAAATTACTCTTTTTTAATCTATATCCTCATATAAAACGTTCTAGAACCAAATTTAATTTCTAAACCCTATTACTATTTATTTTTTGCAAACCATTTTCTCCACTGTGACCATTCTAATATTTTTAATAATCTGATAATAATCCATGCATGCATTTTATTATAGTACATATCCAAAAATCTTAAAAAATTTTCGTTTATCATATTTTTTGCAACTTCACTGTGATTTTTGCCACCATAATGTAAAACTTTCCCATTAGGTACAATTGCTACATCATATCCTGATTTTCTAGATAGCCAGCACCATTGCATGTCCTCTACATACATCCAAAATGTTTCAGGTAATAATTGATTTGGGAAAATATTTAATAATTTTTTGGGAAACATAAAAAATGTACCCCATACCCAATGTGGATATGCTATAGTAGAATAATCTGGATATGGACCATATAATATATTAGCAACTCTCTTATGTGGCAAAAGCTTATGTATTCTAAACAATTCAATTAAAATATTTTTGATTTTTGGGAAAGCTTGGCAATTATTTTGAGGAGATCCATCTTCATTTTCTAGTCTGCACGTTACGATACCGACATTTGGATGTGTATTCAAAAAATCATAAGTGATAGAAATAGCATCATTTAGCAGTTTAGTATCAGAGTTTAGTAGTAATATAGTATCACCTTTAGCTATTTTTATACCATCATTACATCCTCCTGCGAAGCCACGATTTTCAGTATTTTTTACTAATTTTATTTTAGGAAATAATTCCAAAAATTTATCTGAATCATCCACAGTAGATGCATTATCCACTATAATAATTTCAAAATCTACATTTTTTGTTTCTTCATAAATAGATTCAATACATTGGCAAGTAAGATCAAACGTATTGTAATTGAGTATTATGATAGATAGCATTATGATTTAGAATTTACAAATATTTCTTTATAAGCTTTTCTAAAACCACGATATGTAGCTCCTAACCATAGAGCGTTATACAATCTAAATAAAAATGAATCAGGCAATTTTATTTTTTCACCATAAATTGCTAAAAAATGTATAAAATTGTACACTAGAGGAAAACTACAGAAGATTTTTTTAAGTTTTAATATTTTAACTTTTGGGGGATCTGATTTTTTAAGTGGAGTATTTGTAACCCACGAAGAATATGTTTGAAAAATAGGATATTTTTTGCATATTTGTACTAGTGTTTTAAAATCTTCTTCTTGCCTTTTTAACCAATTATCTATAATTAATCTATCAGTTTCATTATGAAAAAAAGGATTTTTAACATCATACAATAATCTTACGCCATTATTAAATGCTCTAAATGCAAACTCAGCATCTTCCCATCCTGCATATTGAAAGTTTTCATCAAATTTCCCTACTTTATAAAAAACATTTTTTTCAACGGAAAATGCACCTGCTATTGTAAAATTAACTTCATAAAGCCCATCTTCATCAAACTCTTTTATTGTTTCACGTGGCTTGATTCTATTAATGAAATTAAGTCTATAAATGCCAAAGGGTGTTTCATTTGCTTTGTTTATATATTCTTGAGAAAAAAATTCCTTATGAGAAATAATAACATTTGTATAAGACTTTCGTATATCTACAACTCTTTCTAAAAAATTTTCTGTTATCAAAATATCATCATCTAAAAATTGTAATAAATCATATTGAGCATAATCAGCAGCATTATTTCTATTACCAGCTGCACCTGGCTTATGAGTATTTTTTACTATTTTCAGATTATCAAAGGGGAATTCATCATATAATACTGACAAATCATCATCGCCATCATTACTGACAATTACTTCGAAATCCTCTTTTGGCAAATTATTTACATAATAAATATTATGCAAAGTCTCTCGCAGAATAGGTAGTCGATTTTTTGTAGGGATTAGGATACTTATTTTCATTTTTTATGCAAATTTAAAATATTTCTTTATAAGCTTCTCTAAAACCACGATATGTGGCTCCTAACCATAGAGCATTATACAATCTAAACAAAAATGCATCAGGCAATTGGATTTTTTCACCATAAATTGCTAAAAAATGTAAAAAATCGTAAACTGGAGGAAAACTACCAAAGATTTTTTTGAGTTTTAATATTTTAACATTCCAATTATCAGAAGCTTTTATAGGAGTATTGGTATACCATGTGGGATGATTTTGTCCTTCAGGATGTAGCTTGCAAACTACAACAGCACTACGAATTCCTGTACTTTGTCGTCTAAGCCAAGCATCTAATGTGAAATTATCTAGTTCATTATGATAGCAAATATTTTTTTCGTCAAATAGTAGTTTTACGTTTTTTTGAGATGCTCTATAAAAGAATTCTGCATCCTCACAACCTGCATAATCAAAGTTTTCATCAAATTTTCCTACTTTATCAAATGTTTCTCTTTTCATTGATATAGAAAAACCAGCCAAATAATTTACCTCATATAATCCATTATCTATTTCATTCATCATTAATCCATCTAACCAATTATATTCGTATTTTAGTTTATATCTGCCAAAAGGCGTTTTTTCAGCTATTTCAATTAAAGACTGAGGATAGTATCTATTACCACATAAAATGATATTATCGAATTTTTTATGAACAGTAAGTACTTTAATTAAAAAATTTTCAGTTATCAGAATATCATCATCTAAAAATTGCAATATTTCGTATTGAGAAAATTCTATAGCATTATTTCTGTTACCAGACAATCCTGCTTTATGATTATTTTTTACTATTTTCAGATTATCAAAAGGAAATTCATCATATAGTACAGACAAATCATCATTGCCATCATTACTCACTATCACTTCGAAATCCTCTCTTGGCAATTTATTTACATAATAAATATTATGCAAAGTCTCTCGCAGAATAGGTAGTCGATTTTTTGTAGGAATTAGTATGCTTATTGTCATTTTTATAAAACAAATTTTAAAAATTATTTTTTAAACATATATTTAACAAAATCAATATAATTGCCTCGCCAAAATGGATATAATTTTATAGCTAACCAATACAATTGATTAGCTTTTTTCTTGTTATTTTTATCTATATAAATTTTAGCCATAGCGTTTAGTCGAATAGACCAAGATTTTCGAGCTTCTTTACTTTTTTTAATTTCTTTTTGCCATTTCAAAAATAATTTCAATACATCATTACCAGCTTTATCATCTAAAATTAAATATTCACCTTGTGTTATTCCTAATGGAGATAGATAATATTTACTCAAAAATTCATTTATACAATAGAAATCTATATGCTTTGAAAATTGTAAATATATATCCCAATCTATTAAAACACCCGTTTCATCATAATAACCATAATTTTTAAAACATTCTTTATTAACAATAATACAGGAAGTCTGAATAATTTTATCTCTATCTATTAAAAAGTTTGTATAATAATTGCCCGTATTAGGTTTGGGATTATAAAAAGGTGATTTTTCAATTTCTTTTAAATCACCTATAACAATAGGAAAATGAAAGAAAAATTTATATTCTGGATAATTATTCATTATATAAGGTGCACACACTTCTAATTTATTAGGCAGCCATTCATCATCATGGCAAATAAATGCTATCCAATCATATTTCGCAGCTTTAATGCCAGCATTGTGAGCGGCACCTGCACCACGATTTTCTATATGTTTTATAAAAACAATTCTTTCATCTGTATATTCTCTTATAATAGGCTCCAATGATGGCTCAGAACCATCATCTATAATTATTAACTCAAAATGAGGATATGTCTGATTTAATACACTATCAATTGCTCGCCTTAATATATCGGGCGGTGTATTATAAGCGGGGAGAACTACGGAAAAATATATAGTTGGCATATCATAAATCAGGATATTTTTTTATTTTAAACAAATTCAATAAAAATTTTATAGGATATGTAATAAAATAACCAATTTTATAATTAAAACTTTTATAAATATTGTTTTGTATTTTATCAAATATAATAAAAAATTCATTTCCCTCACAAATATAATTTTTTATATTATCTGAAATACAATCATCGGAATATGCAATTGCTATAAAATATTCTTTGTTTATACAAAAATTTTTTTTCTCAATAATACCTTTTTTAAAATTGTCTATGTCTGTCGAAAAATATTCAGTTTCATGATTTAAATTTTGATTAAAAATAATATTTGTGAAGTAATTAGCTTGATAATTAATAATAACATTTTTGAAATAGCCTAATAAAAGTTCTTGAAATTCATTTTCGAAATATTCATGCTTATGGAATGGATTTATTATTTTATTATCCAAACTAATTTGTTTATTAGGGGTAGATATAATTAAAATACCATCAGATTTTAATACTCTTTTAAACTCTGATAAAACTTTATCACCATCATCTACATGTTCAATTGTTTCGAAGCTTATGATTACATCAAACATATTATCCTCATAAGGTAAATGATATATAGAGCCACAAGAGAAAATCAGATTATTTTTATTGTATATTCTTTTATTTGTTTCTATAGTATCATTATCAATATCAATACCGTAAACTGTTGTGGCATAATTGCTTAGATAATTAGAACCATATCCCGTACCACATGCAGCATCTAATACTATTTTATTATTTACAAAATTAGATGCAAAAATATATCTATTAACATGTTCAAAAGTAGTTATACTTATAACAGATAATTCAACTCTTTCAATTGCAGAACTATTATTTTTCATTTTATACGTTTTAGAAATCCATTTACATTAAAAGTAGCATTTTTACCAAAAAAATCGCAATATTTCCTATCAATTATAAAATTATTATTGTTTTTTAAAAATTCATCTATAGCTTTTAGTGGCCCACCATTAAAGGCTTTTTTCATTCCCAGTGCTGATACTATGCCATCTTCTACAATGTAATATGAGTTAATATTTATTAAAACGGAAAATTTATTAAGAGCCTTTAAAACATCTTCGTATTGGTGTGAACCATCATCAATAACCATAATTTTATTAAATTCTTTTGCATTGTTAAGATCATAATTTTGATAACCTGTTGTAAAAAATTTTATATTTGATTTTTGTTTTGCTAATTGATGAACATGATCTTCTATATCAATAGAATGAACTATGCCATTACCAATTAGGTCAAGTATATCAGAATAATATAAAGCAGAAGCTCCATTATATGAACCTATTTCTATTATTAAATCAGGTTTTATATCATTTATAAGCATTTGATATAATACGTAGTCGAAAGGATTTTTTAGCATAGGTATTCCCCTATATGTTACATTATAATGGCCATTATAAATAGTTTTCAAATTAAAAATAGGGTTTGTTAAGTTGCATCTGCATTTATTTAGCATTTGTTTGTAAGTAAATTTATTCTTTTCCATTTTCCATTTAAATTTATATTATTTACAAAATTAAATATTTAAATTTTAATAATAAATTCTGAAAAAAATTCATAATTTTGATAAAAAATAGTGAAGAAAATTATATTTATTCATATATTTTTTCTAAATATATTGTTTTCATTTTTATATAATCAATTATTTGCACAACCTGATTCTATATCTGGTTTAGAATTATGGTTAAAATCAGACTATGGAGTTTTTTATGATGTGAATAATAAAGTAACTGCATGGAATGATGCATCAGGGAATGGTTATATTTTTAGTCAAAATAATTATAATTTGCAACCTTTGTACATTTACTCTATTGATAGCATGAATTTGAAACCTGCTATAAAATTTGATAATAACACTTTAACATCAACTCAACAAATTACTATTGGAACATTTTTTATTTTAACAAATTTTGATTCAAATAGTTTTTATGATTTTCATGGTTTAATCACAAGAATTTCCGTTATTGATACTTATACAGATTTTATTTTAGTATCTCAATCGGGAACAAATTTTTATAATTCTAATCTATTAAATGGAATTTTATTTATAAATGACATTCAAACTTATGATTTTGCACCATTAAAAACACCAAAAATAGTTTATAGTTATTTAGAAAGTCCTGTAATATGGGATGATATAGCTTTAGGATATGATCGTTCACTTTGGTCTCGTTTTTGGCATGGAGATATATATGAAGTCATCATTTATGATAGAATTTTGAATTCTACTGAGATAGAGCAAGTAAAAACTTATCTAATGGATAAATATGCCCCACCTATTGATTTACCAGCTGATACTATTTTAAACTCGTTTTGCCCTTTTATTATCAAACCTAATCCACCTGCTTATTTCACATCATATCAATGGAGTACAGGTGATACATCAGATTCTATTGTTGTAAGTAGCCCGGGATTATATAGTGTTTCTGCTACAGATATTTTTGGTAGAGTATCTAGTGATTCTATAAGAGTTTATTATTTGTCCACAGGTTTACCCATAGACACTTTTATTTGTATTTATGATTCATTAAATCTACAATCTACTTTGTCAGATAGTCTGTTTTCGTTCACCTGGTCTACAGGAGATACTACACCAAACGTAACTATTCACTCTCCAGGAGAGTATTCTCTCACTATCACAGACATATCGGGCTGTACTAAAATTTTTAATATCTCTGTAGATGAGGATTCTTTTGCTATAAATTCTAGCCTTGGTCCAGATACATCACTTTGCAAATATGATTATTTATCCTTAGGCAGCTCATCTAGTATAGATAGCATTTTATGGTCTAATGGTAGCACAAATAATAGAATTAGTGTGGATAGTAGTGGTCAGTATTGGGTATATGCTATTAATAATCATGGCTGCGAGTTTAGAGATTCTGTTTATATCAATATCAAAGGTGAGCGACCACATATAGAACCTCATTATTCTACTGCTTGTGACGGATATCCAGTGCTATTTAGTGATTTTTCTGTAGCTGTGCCACCAGATCAGATAGCTAACTCGAGCTGGGTAATAGGCTCTGATACTATCTCATCTCAAAATACCAATTACATTTTCCCAAATGCTGGCGATCATAATGTTTATTTGAAAGTTGTAACAGATAGTCTATGCTGGGCAGATACTAGTTTTACCATTCATGTGTATGCTAATCCAGTAGCAGAATTCACTCCATTAGAAGGATGCCAACATGATACTATACATTTTACTAGCTTGTCTTCTAGTATAGATGGTGCTATTACCAGCTACCAGTGGACGATTTTTGATAGTTTGTATTTAGGTACAGAGATTTACAAATCATTTGCAGACACAGGAGCATATGAATTAGTTCATTATGTGAGTACAGAGCATGGCTGCTTTGATAGCATTGTACAAAAGATTATTATTAAACCTAGCCCTATCGTAGACTTCTATTTCACTAATTCCTGCGAAAAAGATATTATTATTTTTAATAGTAATATTGAGTATCCTTCCTATTATTCTGTTATAAATACTTTGTGGGATTTCGGTGATAGTACTGGCTCTAGCGTAGCTAATCCTTCGCATATTTATTCATCAGCAGGTAGCTACATGGTTAGTTTCAGTGCAAAACTCATAAATGGTTGCGAGAATAAAATAATAAAAATCCTCGATGTTTATCCTAAACCCACAGCTGGGTTTACATATGATAGTGCCTGCACGAATAAACCAGTAACTTTCATAGATACTACAACGGATGCTATAAGCAGTATTTGGAATATAAATAATGAGTTATTTTATGGTAAAAACATTGAATATATTTTCACAGATACAGGATCGTATGAGGTATATCTGTATGCTTTAAATGATTATGGATGTGGCGATACGGCATGGCAAGAAGTGATAGTTCATTCTGCTCCCGTGGCATCTATGAATATAGATCCAGAATATGGTAATCCACCATTAGAGGTTAGCTTTTCTACTAATTCTACGGGCACAAATTATTTTTGGGATTTCGGAGATATGAATAGTGATACAAGTAGTAATGTTTCGCACATTTATAATAGTGAAGGCATATATAATGTCTTTTTAGTAGTCTCTAATGAGTATACATGCTCTGATACTGCGTATGGTACAGTTTATTTATTGCCATCGATACTAGATCTACAGATTTTAGAAATTAATTTTGTAGATAGTATTACTCTTTTGCAACCAGAGGTAGTTATTTATAATAATAGTACTAGACCAGTGAAAAAAATAAAATTAGATTTTGGGTTTGATTACCCTAATGAGTTTGTACATTTGTGGAATAATAGATTAGAAATGGGAGAAGTGGAGAGGATAAAATTGCCTTTATTACTAAATACTGATGAAGAGAGAACATCATTTTGTGTTAAAGCAACAGCTATAGATGTATTAGACCAGAATGATGCAAACATAGATGATAATATTTTGTGTACTTCCCTTTCTAATACTTTGTATATTATGAAACTTTTTAAGAGTTTTGATTATTTGAATCTATGGATAAATATACCTAATGATGGACAATTTTTTTGTAGTTTAATTAATGTTTTAGGACAAACTATGTTTAAGTCAGAGGTCATAGAAGCCAATCGTGGAATGAATCAATTTAAAATACCAATTTTAAATTTAACTTCAGGGATTTATATGCTTCAGATTAATTATAATGGAAATATATTAACAAGGATGTTTGATTTATGAGACATTAATTTAGGTACAAGGTACAAGGTAAAAGGTAAAAGGTAAAAGGGATAGTAGTTGAGAAAATGATATTAGTTATAAGTTAATCCACAAATGCACACAAATGAGAGTGATGGGAGACGAGGAGACGGGGAGAAGAGGTGATAGGTGATAGGTGATAGGTGATAAGTGATAGCTGAGATGGGGAGAAATGATGAATATATGGATCAAGTGTATTTTACTTACTACTCACTCCTATCTACTATATTCTCAATCCTATCTACTATATACTATATACTTTAGCCCTGATAAAGACAAATCCCAGTTCAGACATTTTGCTCTGTTCTTTGTGCCTTCTTTAAAAACTTTGTGGTTAATATTTAACAGTCCAAAAATAAATAAAATTTATTTTTATAAAATTACTCTTTTATAATATCTACCCATACAAAATGTTATAGAATCATTTTTTATATAATTGACTTTTCTTTGTTAACTACACAAAGAAAAGTCTCCGCTTGTGAAATGATTTGATAAAACTAAAAGATGTGTTTAAAGCAAATTAGTAGTTTCGCTGGTCGCCGTATGTAAGATACTGGAGGTGTTGTTCTATTGCACCTACTGCATTTGTTATGAAGGATGCGTAGCTGAGATGGTCGGAGGGGTAGAAATATTTCATGAAGACAATTTTGTTAGGTAAAAATTAATGTATATTTTTGTAAATAATAAAAAAATAAAAGGTTATTTTATTTGTAATAAATTAAAAATTATGGCAATTTTAACTAAAGAACAAAAAAATATAGCAAAAAAGCTAGGCTCTTCTTCCGAATTGATACATTGGCGAGATTGGAAATGGCACATGAGGAATTCTATAAAAACTATTTCTATGTTCGAGACCCTCACAGATATTAAGTTCTCTGAGGAGGAGAAGAAACAGCTTGAAGATACCATGGCAAAATTTCCACTTTCTATCACACCATACTATTTATCGCTAATAAAAAAAGAAGACTACCAAAATGATCCCATTTTTAAACAATCTTTTCTCGATAATAGAGAATTAATAGTAACTCCTGAAGAGATGCAAGATCCACTTTCTGAAGATATTGATAGTCCAGTTCCAGGAATTACACACCGATATCCCGATAGAGTTTTATTTTTAGTTAGTAATGTTTGCGCTATGTATTGCAGGCATTGCACTCGTAAACGAAAAGTAGGGGACAAGGATTATATTCCAGGAAAATCAACAATAAAAGTTGGACTAGATTACATAAGAGAAACACCACAGATACGCGACGTGTTACTTTCTGGTGGAGATCCTTTTTTACTATCAGATGATTACTTGGATTGGATTCTCACTGAGCTTAGAAAAATAGACCATGTAGAGGTAATTCGCATTGGTACAAGAACTCCTGTAGTACTTCCTTATCGAATCACCGACGATTTAGTTAATATGCTTAAAAAACATCAACCATTATGGATAAATACACATTTTAATCATCCTAGGGAAATCACAGCTTCATCAAAAGAAGCAATAAGAAAACTTGCCGATGCGGGTATACCATTAGGTAATCAATCTGTCCTGTTAGCCGATGTTAACGATTGTCCACGCATAATGAAAAATTTATGCCAAAAATTGGTAGCTAATCGTGTCCGTCCTTATTATCTTTATCAGTGTGATCTTTCCGAAGGGTTGTCTCATTTTAGAACCCCTATTGGAAAAGGAATAGAAATAATTGAAAGCTTAATTGGGCATACAAGTGGTTTTGCTGTTCCTACATACGTTATTGATGCTCCTGGTGGTGGTGGAAAAATTCCTGTAATGCCTAACTATATAATGTCGTGGTCTACAAACAAAGTAATTCTTCGAAATTATGAAGGCGTAATAACTTCTTACAAAGAACCAGATGACTATAAACAAACAAAATGTGATAGAAATTGTAAGAGTTGCAATTTAGACTTAGATATTAAGGAAGGAATAGAAGATAATGCCATTGGTATAGAAAAGTTGCTTTCAGATTACGATGAAGCTATTTCTTTGGTTCCATTAGATAATGAACGTTTTCAACGTAGAGAAGACAATGGACAAGATTGAATTAATAGGTAAATCAAAAGTTCAGCATGGGCACTCAAGTAATCGGGTTTATCTTATGGATTTTCATCCAAGCGATTTTCCTCAGATTATAGAGGAAATGGAAAACATTGCTAACAACAATGGTTATACTAAAATATTTGCTAAAATTCCTTCACGTTTTGCTCCCCAATTTTTTTTAGCAGAATATGTAACCGAAGCTATAGTACCACGTTTTTTTAATGGGTTAGAAGATGCTTTGTTTCTAGTGAAATATAAAGATTCGAACCGAAGGAAACCTAACCTATTAGAAATGAACTCTTTCCAAGAGTTATTGCTTTCGCAAATTAATGCCCCTATTATGGATTTGGATAGAAAATATCAATTAAGACAATTAAATCAATCAGATACTAAAGAAATGACAGAGGTGTTTTCACAAGTTTTCAAAACTTACCCATTTCCAATTTTTGACACAAAATTTTTGAAACAAGAAATGAAACAAGGAACGCGATATTTTGGTGTTTTTCTGGAGGATAAATTAGTTGGTATAAGCTCAGCTGAATGTAACAATAGACTAAAAAATGCTGAAATGACAGATTTTGCAATACTACCATCGCAAAGAGGGAAAAAATTAGCTACATATCTTCTCTTGACAATGGAAAAACAACTCATAGATGAAGGTTTTAAATCATTTTATACTATTGCTCGTTTAAAATCTCTATCTATGAACAAAACTTTTATGAATAATGGTTATAGTTATACAGGTACTTTGATTAACAATACTCAAATTAACGGACAGATCGAAAGTATGAACGTATGGTATAAAACCGTTTAATAGTATTTTATAATTTTTTGATACTTATTTCTTAGCTTTTTAAGAAAGTCGTTTAAGTTTTTTTAAATTAAATTGTATTTTTTCAATTGTTTTTCAAATTCATCTACTACAGCTTCTATTGGAATGTTTTTAGCTATTAATTTGCCATAAATATAGATATTGGCTTTATTTAATCCATTGCCTACAATGCCTGCTTGAGCTTCTTTCATTTCTCCTGGACCATTTACTATGCAACCCATCACAGCTAGAGTGAGACCTGGATATTTACTAAATCTTTCTTTTACTTCTTTTGTGATTTTTTCTATATCATACATTGTCCTACCACAAGATGGACACGATATTACTTCTGTCAAGGTTTTTCTTTTGCCTGTAGCTTGTAGTATTTCCCATATATCGTTTAGTGTATCTTGTCGTAGATTATTATCTACTAGATATAAATCTCTCAACCATCCATCTATCCACCCTCTACCGAGTATTATACATAATTCGTATAAATCGAATTGAGATGTATTAATTTTTAAGTTTATGTATTTATTAGTTTCTAATTTTTTTGAGATTAATTCAAAAGGATTTGAATTATTTATTTCGATAAAATCAATATCTCTTGGAGGCAATCCATCTGCTAAATTATTATTAGTAAATACTTTAGGGCAATATTCTAATGTGTAATCATAAACTGGTAGCAGTGGTAATGGTAAAAATTTTTCATAGTAATTTAAAATATTTTGAGCAGCGGGAATCTCTTTTAATGGATCACCTGTTAATGACACTCTAATGGTATCGCCTATGCCATCTAAAAGAAGATTGCCAATGGCAATGGTAGATTTTATAATTCCTTGTTTATCAATGCCAGCTTCAGTAACGCCAAGATGTATAGGGTAGAAGAGACCTAATTGATCTAATTTAGCACTTAGCAGCCTATTAGCTCTTATAGTTTCATAAACAGAACTAGTTTTAATGCTAATCACTAATTTATTGAAATTCAATTTATTAAAAATAATAGCACTTTCTAATGCAGATTCTATAGCAGCTTCTATATTATTACCATATTTATCAATTAATCTAGGAGATAATGAACCTTTATTAACTCCTATTCTCACTGCCACATTATTATTAATTAAAATAGGTAGAAGTTTTTCTATTTCTACTTTTATAGCGTTGAGTTCTTGATTATACTGAGCAGAAGTATAAGAAATATTATTGGGGAATAAATTAACAAAATTGCCAGGATTAATGCGAATTTTATCAACATATTGAGCTGCTATTAGAGCTAATTGTGGGTTAAAATGTATATCAGCAGCTATAGGTTGGTTGTAGCCATTAGTTAATAAATTTTGTTTAATTAATTTAAGAGCTTCAGCTTCTTTGACATTCTGTGCAGTAATTCTTACTAATTTAGCATTAGCATTGAAAAGTTTAATACATTGATTCACTGTCTCATCAATGCTAGTAGTAGCAGTATTAGTCATAGATTGCACAATAATGGGATGATTGCTACCTATGAAGATGTTACCTACAGGTATTTGTAGAGTTTTTCTACGCATTTTAGTTCCAGCTTTTCTTTTTATTTTTAGGTAACATAAACATAGGAGAAGATTCGGAAGAATTAGAAGGATCACATAGCATATCTGGTGTGAAGTCTTTAGGCATAGTGAAATCGCCTTTATACAAATTAATAGTAGGGTCATTATAAACCTTTTGCATAAAAAGTCCCCAAATAGGGAGAGCCATGCTAGCACCCTGCCCTAGTGCCATACTGCGGAAATGAACTTGCATATCTTCGCCACCTACCCACACACCAGCAGCCAGATTTGGAGTAATACCCATAAACCAGCCATCACTATTATCATCTGTAGTTCCAGTTTTACCAGCAACAGGATAAGGAATTTTATAAATATATCGAATGCGACTACCAGTGCCAAAATCTACAACACCTTTCATCAAAGAAATCATTTTATATGCAGAGATTTCATCCATTACCTCTTTAGAAGCTCCATAGGGGAAAGTACTAATGATATTACCGAAACGATCTTCTATTCTAGTAACTAAAATTGGTGTCTGAGAAACTCCAGAATTAGCAAAAGTAGATAAAGCACTTATCAATTCTAATAATTTAAGCTCTGCTGTACCTAAGCAAATAGAAGGTACTGGAGGAATAGTATCTGTTATTCCCATAGATTTGACTAATTCTACTACTGCAGCAGGAGAAGTTTTTTCTTTAATTAAAAAAGCTGATATCCAATTAATAGATAGAGCTAGAGCTTTAGAAAGTTCAATCATTGTTCCTTCATCCACATTACCAGAATTTTTTGGTGTCCATTGAGAGCCATCGGGCATATCAAAAGTAACTGGTATCAAAGGTATTTTAGTACAAGGAGTCAATGTAGGATCATTGATAAAGGCTGATGCATATACAAAAGGTTTAAATGTAGAGCCCACTTGTCTTTTGCCAATAGCTGCATTATCATATTTGAAAAAGCTAAATGCAGGACCGCCTACATAAGCTCTCACATAGCCAGTTTGAGGTTCTATAGCTACGAAGCTAGCTCTCAAGAAATATTTATGATAAATAATAGAATCATAAGGTGTCATGATAGTATCTTTGACACCATCCCAGCTAAAAACTCGCATTTCAGTGGGTTTATGAAAAGCTTCTTCTATTTCTTTGTCACTAAATCCATTTTTTTTCATGTTTATATATCTATCAGTACGTTTGATAGCCATATTCATAAGATCTTTAACTTCTTGTTCAGATTTTGCACCTATAAAAGGAGCATATTTACTACGTTTAGCTTCTTTGAAAAAACTTGGTTGTAGATCTTTGCTTAGATGCTCTCGCACAGCCTCCTCAGCATATCTTTGCATTCTACTATCAATAGTTGTGTAGATGCGTAGTCCATCATTATATAGATTATAAGAGCTGCCATCTGGTTTTTTATTTTTATTACACCACCCATACAATGGATCATTGTCCCATCGTTCTTTAGCTTTTTTATAATCAGCTTTATTTTTATACTTTTTAGAGTCAGGTTCTTTAGCAGTCATATATAGTCTCAAATATTCACGAAAATATGGTGCTAAATCATCAGTAGATGAAGTAATGCTTTTCTCTGGTTTAGGAATATCTTTTTCTTTGATATTATTAAATTCTTCCTCAGTGATATAACTATTTTTTACCATTTGCTTGAGTACTACATTACGTCTTTGTTTGGCATTTTCTGGATTTAGAATAGGATTAAACTTAGTAGTAGCTTTTAGCATACCAATCAAAATAGCTGATTCATCTAGTGATAGGTCTATGGGGTCTTTGCCAAAATAATATAATGATGCTGATTTGATACCATACAATTGATAACCAAAGGGCACAGTATTCAGATACATCGCTATTATTTCATCTTTGGAATAATTTTTTTCTAATTTTATAGCTGTCATCCATTCTCTAAATTTGATTGCTATTAGCTTGATTTTATTAATATCACTTGGACGTTTAAATAAATTTTTTGCTAGTTGCTGAGTTATAGTACTACCGCCACCACTACCTTTTTGCTGACCAATAATAGTTTTGGAAAATACCCTTGCCAATCCTTTGAAATCAATTCCGCTATGTTTATAAAATCTTCTATCCTCGGTAGCTATTAGTGCTTTCACTACATAAGGACTTATCTCATTAAAGCTAACCCATGATCTATTCTCTTCGTAATAATATTTACCAATGACATTATTATCTACACTGATGAGCTCACTAGAGAACTTATCTAGAGGATTTTCTAATTGCTCAAATGTAGGTATGGGACCTAATAAACCAAAATAAACACTAGTAAAAAATATAATTAAAAAACCTAAAATGCTGAAAAATATTATCCAAAGTGTTTTAAGAAATTTCTTAAAATTTTGGTCTTTTGTTTTGAATATCGAGAAAAAATTATCTTTCATTATTTTTAATTTTTTCAAATTTAAATCCTAACTCTACCACTCCTGGTAATATACTATCTCGCATGCCATGAGTGACTAATAATGTATAATCGCCAGTATTAGAAAATATAAAATTTCTTTTAATTAAAAAGTCATATATATAGTTTTTATTACTTTTTTTGCCCATAGATTTACCATTTTCATCATTTAAAATTAATAATAAAGTATCTTGTACAATATTACCACTGGGAGGTATATTCTGTACAAATAAATAAATATTAGTATAAGGATATTGCTGAGTAGTTCTCAATATTAGATGTAAATTATATAAATTGGTAGTATCTGGTATAGGAATATTAAATTCTTTCCATTCAGTATAATTCCATTTTTCATCCTCGAAGGCTTTGATATCATAATATTTATTTTTGTTGCAAGAGCTGAAAATAATTATGATAAAAAATAAATATACTAAAAACTTATTATTCATCTTCTAATTTTGATAAATCTTCTTGATTGACACTTTCCATTACGGTAAATTCGCTAGTGATAGCAAACTGATCTAAACTATCGGGAATTTCACCTTTTTTGTTTAATTCTTGTAATTTAATTACTGTATTCACAGGCAAACCAAATAGAATATCTTGATTTTCTATAGAGTAAAACATAAGATTTTGGAACATATCAGCTTTGACGAAATGAGCTTTGGCTTGTTTTGTGAGCAAAGGGATATCTGTACGCGGCAGGCTATTAATAAATTCTTCATAAAGAGGTAGCTCATATGATAGGCAACATTTAAGTTTAGTGCACAAGCCAGCAAGACGTTGTGGGTTGAGAGTGAGTTGCTGAATACTAGCTGCAGTAATAGATACAGAACTAAATGTACATTTATATGTGGAACAGCATAATTCTCTACCACAGGGACCTACCCATCCTAGTTTGGCAGACTCTTGTCTAGCACCTATCTGTCGCATCTCTACTCTTATTCTAAATGCTCCAGCTAATGTTTTGATGAGTTCTCTAAAATCTACCCTATCATCTGCAATATAATAAAATGTAGCCTTAGTGCCATCACCTTGGTATTCTACATCAGTTAATTTCATGTTTAACCTAGAATTTTTTATTATTTCTTTGGTTTTTTTCAGGACAATTTCTTCGTTTTTAATAGCTTCGAGGAATTTATTAATATCAGGATCTTTAGCAATTCTATACAAGCTCAATAGCTCGCCATCACTTGTTTTATGTTTTTTTCGTTCCAGTTGCTTAATAGCTTCTTTTCCAGTCAAACTGACCACGCCGATATCGTGTCCTGGTGTAGCTTCTACTGCTACTATTTCACCTATCTCTAATGGAATACCTGTAGTATTTTTATAAAATTGCTTTCTATCATTTTTAAATTGTACCTCTACTATATCGATAGCTTCTGGGAAAGCTATATAAAAATCTTTGTCATGTTTTATATCTTTGTATGAAGTTAGCTTTTGCCACCTATGAGTAAAATGTAAATTTATCTTGCCATCTATTTCTATAGCCATCAAACCTCTAGCTTGTAAACTTTTAATAGTATATAAGTCCATTTATATGTTTTTGCAAATTTAATAAATTTTTTGCTTTTGAAATTTATATATTTAGTTGAGAAGGAGAGGGGGAGACAGGGAGACGAGGAGACTGGGTGACTTGGTGACTGGGAGATGGGGAGAAGAGGTGACTAGGTGACTTGGTGACTGGGAGACGAGGAGATAGGTGATAGGGAATAGGTGATGAGTGATAAGTGATAAGTGAAGGGTTTAAACATCTATTACAACAGCATTAAACAATTTTAAACTATTTCTAACAAATTTTATATGATATTTATCATTTATTAAAAATTTATTAAAAATAATTTTAATAAATTTGCCATTACTTAGAGTGATAATATTTTGATAAATAATTAAAAGGTTACTAATTATTAAATAGTTAAGATAAAAATTGTTAAATCATAGGCAAAAACGTATATTATGATTAAAAAGTTTATCAATTTATACATAGAAGGTTTTAGAAACATTGGCAATACTGGTAAGCAATTGGTAGGTATTTTATTTTTCAAGATTTTAATATTTTTTGTAATAATGAAATTATTGTTTTTCCCAAATATATTGAATAAAAATTATAAAACAGATGCGGAGCGTGCAGATCACGTAATAGAGCAATTAACAACAAAAATAAAATAATATGGATGAATTAGTATCCTTAGTAAACTGGTCGCGAGGGCAATTTGCTTTGACAGCGATGTATCATTGGATTTTTGTACCTATAACTCTTGGACTAACTATCATGATAGCTATCATGCTTACTCGTTACTATAAAAC
>JASEGF010000150.1 GCA_030017935.1 Bacteroidales bacterium
GTAGGATGTTGAATTTAGCAGCGTCAGACTGGGAGGCATGGTATGTATATATGAGATTAAAGTTAAAGCATAGGGAAAAGCTAACATAATTATCTATTCCCCCTTCAATTTCACCTTTTTTTTGTATTTTTGTAAAAATTTATACTAGGGGTATTAGCTCAGCTGGCTAGAGCGCTTGCATGGCATGCAAGAGGTCACCGGTTCGATTCCGGTATACTCCATTCTTGTTAGTTCTCTATTTTTTGCATTTTATATTTATAGATTTTCTTATCTTTGCTTAATAATATTTATTTTTATAACAATGAGAGATGATTTTTTTCATTTTTTAGCTCAGACTAGTGATGAACCTTTAGCATTAGAATTTGTTTCAGCTGATGGCTGTTGGATGCAAGCTTTAGATGGTAAAAAATATCTTGATTTAATTTCTGGTATTTCTGTGTCTAATTTAGGGCATAATCCTTCATTTGTTGTTGACGCTGTCATATCGCAAGCTCAGTCTTATGATCATTTAAATGTCTATGGTGAATATATTATTTCGCCTCAGGTTAAGCTAGCAAGTAGTTTAGCTAATATTTTACCTAAAAATTTATCTAAAGTTTATTTAGTTAATAGTGGGGCTGAGGCAGTAGAAGGTGCTATGAAGTTATCTAAAAGGTACACAGGTAGGTATAAAATTATCGGTTTCAATAATGCTTATCATGGTTCTACTCAAGGTGCTTTATCTTTAATGGGTAATGAAGAGTGGAAGCGTCATTTTAGACCTCTTATACCTAATATTTTTCATATTGAGATGAATAATTTTGATGATCTTTATATGATAGATAAATATACAGCAGCAGTTTTTATGGAACCTGTCATGGGTGAAGCTGGCATAATACCTGCAGATTATCAATTTATGAAAGCTGTTAGGCAAAAATGTAGTGAAGTAGGTGCTCTTCTTGTTCTCGATGAAATTCAAACAGGTATGGGTCGTACTGGTACTATGTTCGCTTTTGAACAATATGATATTGTGCCAGATATTCTTTTACTTGCTAAGGCTTTTGGAGGAGGATATCCTCTTGGTGCTTTTATTTCTTCTGAAGATATTATGTCATCTTTATCTTACAATCCACCATTAGGACACATTACTACTTTTGGCGGACATCCAGTCAGTTGTGCAGCAGCATTGGCTTCTCTTAATTATCTTGTTGATTCTAAAATATATCTTGAAGTTCCTGAAAAAGAGAAATTTTTTATAGATAAACTCACTAATGCTATTCCCAATTTAAAGATTAGACATAAAGGTTTTTTAATTGGTATAGAATTGCAATCTTTTGATATTGTTAAAAAAGTTATTAAAGGTGCCATTAATGAAGGCGTTATAGTAGATTGGTATATGTTTTCGAGTCAAACTATTAGAGTTGCTCCTCCTTTAATTATTTCTTATGATGAGTTAGATTTTGCAGCTGATGTTTTAATTAGACAATTAAAAAATATATGAATATAAATGACGACATTTACTTTTTAAAATTAGCAATTGAGTTAGCTAAAGAAAATGTAAAAAATGGTGGTGGTCCCTTTGGAGCAGTTATTGTTAAAGATGGCCAAATCATTGCTAAAGGTACTAATAGAGTTACTTCTCATAATGATCCTACAGCTCATGCAGAAATTGTAGCTATTAGACAAGCTTGTGAAAAATTGAATGATTTTCAATTAACTGACTGTATTATCTATAGTAGTTGTGAACCTTGTCCTATGTGTTTAGGTGCTATTTATTGGGCTAGACCAAAAAAATTGGTTTTCGCTGCTAATAAATTTGATGCTGCTAATGCAGGATTCGATGATTCTTTGATTTATGATGAAATCCAATTACCTTATAGTGATAGACATTTAGAAACTGTTAATTTAAGGATTGACGAATCACTACAGCCATTCGAATTGTGGATGTCTGAGAGTAATAAAATAACTTATTAAATTTCCGCCTACTATTTACATAAAATCTATCTTATTTAATTTTATGCAATGATTTATTGAAAATTTATTCGTAAATTTGTAATTAAAAAATGGACGAGCTATACTTGATAAAACAAAGATTTGGAATTATAGGTAATTCACCATTCCTAAATCATGCTATTGAGATTGCTGTGCAAGTAGCTCCTACTGACTTAACAGTTTTAATCATTGGTGAGAGTGGTACTGGTAAGGAATTCTTTCCTAAAATTATACATTCATTTAGTGCTAGGAAACACGGAGCTTACATAGCTGTCAATTGTGGCGCTATACCTGAGGGCACTATTGATAGCGAACTCTTTGGTCACGAAAAAGGCTCTTTCACTGGTGCTATAGATGCTAGAAAAGGTTATTTCGAAGTAGCTAATGGAGGTACTATTTTCCTCGATGAGGTAGGTGATTTGCCACTTTCTACTCAAGTTCGCCTTTTACGTGTTTTAGAAACAGGTGAATTTATGCGTGTGGGTTCTAGTAAAGTTATGAAAACAGACGTTCGTGTAGTAGCTGCCACTAATACTAACCTCCAAGATGCTATTGCTAAAGGTAAATTTCGTGAAGATCTCTTCTACCGTCTAAGTACTATTCCTATTTCTATTAGGCCTCTTAGAGAAAGAAAAGAAGATATTCCACTTTTATTCCAAAAGTTTTCTACTGATATTGCCGAAAAATATCATGTCCCACCTATTAAATTATCAGATGATGCTATGGATTTGTTAGTAAATTATAAATGGCCTGGCAATATTAGACAATTAAAAAATGTAGCTGAACAGATGACTATTATTGAAAAAGATAGAGAAATTAATGCTTCTACACTTCAAAAATATCTCCCCGAGGTTAAACCTAATCTTCCTGTCCTCTTCTCTGATTCATCTTCTGTTGATACTCTTAATGAAAGAGAGCTTATCTACAAATATTTGATAGATATGCGTAGAGATATTAATGAAATTAAAAAAATAGTTTTTCAATTTATTTTAAGTAATAAAAATCCGGAAGAAGCATTATATACAGAAAATAAAGAATCTTCACTACCACCTTTACCTATTAAATTTTCTGATCAACAAAGTTTTAATTCTATTCATGATGGTAAACCTACAATACCTAAAAATAAAACTAATGATGATACTGATGTAGTATATGTATTAGAAAATGAAAAAAATAATGATCAAAAGGAAACACTTTCTTTACAGGAAAAAGAAAAAGAATTAATTATTAAAGCTATTCAAAGGCATAATGGTAAAAGAAAATTAGCTGCTGAAGAATTGGGAATAAGCGAGCGAACTCTTTATCGTAAAATCAAAGAATACAATCTAGATGTATGAAATATAAAAGGTTAATATATTGTATTTTTAGCTTGATGATTTTTACTTCTTGCGTTAGATTTACTTTTTCTGGAGCTTCTATACCAGAAGGAGCTAAAACTTTTAGTGTGAATTATTTTGTAAATAATGCTTCGTTGGTAAATCCTAGTCTTAGTCAGCTTATCACTGATAAATTGAGAGAACGTATACAATCTCAAACAAGCCTAATTATGGTTAATGATAATGCAGATCTCACTTTTGAAGGGGAGATTATAAATTATGTTGTGCAACCTACTGCTTTACAAGCAAATGATGTGGCTTCTCTCAATCAATTAACTATAACTATTAATGTTAAATATTCTAATAAAATTGATGAAAAACAAAGTTTTTCACAACAATTTTCTCGCTATCAACAGTTTAGTTCTACTGTTACTTTTTCTTCTGTGGAAAGCTCATTAACAGAACAAATTGTCGATGACCTCGTAGATGACATTTTTAATAGAGCATTTATAAATTGGTAATATATGGACACGATTTCTATTATTAATAAAATTATTGAAGTAAAGCAAAATATAAATGATAACGATTTATATAAAAATTTTTCGTTTTCTTATTTTGTAAATCTTTTTAATCTTTTATCCAAAAATATATCTGATCTAGATTATGAAAAAATCCTTTTCAAAACATTTATGTTATCGCCTAATAAGAGCTTACTTTATTATATTTTAAAAGATTACTACAATGAAAATATAGATAAATCTTCAACCCAAACAAAAAAATATCATGAAATTATTGATAAATTTATTAAAGAAGAACCTAAAATAAACCTACCATCTAAAGAAGATTTACCAGATGACATTGACGACCTCACAGAGAATATTAAGTTAGATGACGAAGATTTCGTTAGTGAAACTTTTGCATTTATTTTTACTAAACAAAAAAATTTCAGTAAAGCTATTGAAATTTATGATAAACTAAAATATCTCCATCCCGAAAAAATTAATTTTTATCAAGAAAAAATTAATGAACTTCTAAAATTGCAAAATAACTAAAATTGATTGTAATAATTGTTTAGAAGTGAAGAGGTTTCTTATATTAATGTACTCTCAAAAAATTAAAATTAATACATTTGAAATTATTAATAAAACGTTTTATTTAATAAATGTTTAAAACGAATAATGATATATGAATTTAAATAAATAGTTATTAGTACTTTTTAGAATATAGATTATAAGGGAAATTATTAAAAATTAAAATTTTTATAAAATATTTCTATTAAATATTCATTAATAATGATTTTAAGCATTTTAAAAATATTAAAATAATATCATTAATTGTTTTAAACAAATATTAAATAATTCTGTAAATCATTTAATAACAGATAGATAAAAAATATTTTAAAAGTTTTCATAAATTTACCCTTTGATTAATTAATGCGCTTTATAAAATGAGGTCCATCATTTCCCGAGCAGAGACCTTTTTTATAACTTTTCTTTGTATGACTGACAAAGAAAAGTGAATTAGATAAAAATTTTATTTAAAATCAATCATACTCGTAATTAATATTTTTATTACTGGTGCATTAACACTAATTATTTTTAATTAATTAATCTTCTAATTTTATAATTTAATTTATTAATATTACTCTCTCTTATAAATGCTTTAAGCTATCTGCATATTTGCAATTAATTTATTAATTTTGCAATTAATAAAATCAAAAATATTTATGAAGGCAAAGACTAAAAAGACACTTTTAATAATCATCGTCGCCATTATAGTTATTGTAGTTGTAGGATTATTCATCTTACATCGTACTGATCCTATGCTATACCCCAAAGATACTGCTTTTAACATTACAGATACTAGTGCTATTACTAAAATTTTCATAGCAGACAAAATGGGAAATTCTGTAGTGCTGAGTAGAACTGAAAAAGGCTGGCTAGTAAATGATACATTTAGAGCTAATAATAACATGATAAATGAATTCATGCGAACAATGTATTATATTACCTTGAAAAGTCCAGTTCCTATCGCACAGAGAGATAATGTGTTGAAACGTATGTCTAGCTTTGGTACTAAAGTAGAAATATATGCACGTGTACCTTGGGCTCGTATAGGTTCGTTATGGATATTGCCAAAAGAGCGAAAAATACGTACCTTTTATGTAGGAGATAATCCACAAGACAAAATAGGTACTTTCTTTTTAATG
>JASEGF010000151.1:0-4070 GCA_030017935.1 Bacteroidales bacterium
ACTCTTTGTGAACTTTGTGTAATATCTTAGTGTTCTTTGTGGTAAAATAACTAACCCACAATAAACGTTATAGAACCATTAAATCAATATTTACATAATTTTATATAATTTTGTTAATAAAGTAATTATTATAGTTTTATAAATGTTAATAGGAATATTAAGTGATACTCATGGTAATCTACCAATAGAAACAAAAGATTTTTTTAAAGATTGTGATGAAATTTGGCATGCAGGAGATATTGGCGACATTAAAATATTGAACGAACTGAGAGACATAGCACCTACATATGCAGTATTTGGTAATATAGACGATAGTAAGATAAAGCAAATTACCAATGAAGAATTATTTTTTCAGCGAGAAGGAGTTAAAATTTATATAAAACATATAATAGGCCGTCCAAATAAATATCAAAAAGATATAATAACAAAGATTATAGACTATAGACCAGATCTAGTGATAGCGGGACATTCTCATATATTACAAATAATTTATGATAAAAAATATAAATGGCTTTTTATTAATCCAGGTGCAGCAGGTAAATATGGATTTCATCAAAAAATCACACTAGTAAAAATAAAAATAGAAAATAGTAAAATAAGCAATGCTCAAATCTTTGAAAAAGAAAAACAATAAAATATTACAAAAATATTAAAGGATTCTAATTTTAGCAAATTTAAGAATAATATGCTTTTTGCTAACATTTTCGAAATCTACAACAGCTTTAGCTTCGGAATTATTACCTTCGATACTCACAATTTTACCAATACCAAACTTATTATGCTCTATGACCATTCCTTCTTTTAATTTATTAAGCAATTTAATACCAAGGACAAAAGTTTTGTCTTTAGTATCGATTTCATTTTTTTCTGGAAGTTTCTTTTGCTTATCAATATTAGATTTTTTAGTATAATTTTGATTATAATTATAATTATTTGGTAAACTTTTTTGCTGATATTTACCATTGAGAAATAATTTTTGAGATTGAGCATTGAAATGTTCATTATCCATCTCGAAAATGAATCTACTAGGTTCATTAAAACGTACAACACCTTTGCTGAAACGTGTCATAGCAAAGCTGATATACAATCTTTTTCTAGCTCTAGTAATAGCGACATAAAATGTACGTCTTTCCTCCTCTATAGCTCTAGCATCCATCAAACTATTAAAATGAGGTAAGACATTTTCTTCTACACCTACAACAAACACATTATCAAATTCTAATCCTTTAGCATTATGAATAGTCATAAGAGAGATCACATTATCATCATCCATATCATCATTAGAAGTAATGAGAGAAATAACAGCTAAATAATCTTGCAGTGTTGGGAACATGCCATCATTTTCTTCCTCGAAATGTTCAGTATAATCCCTAATACCAGATAATAAAGCATCCAAGTTTTCTGCTCTTTCGTGGCTATCAGCTTCAGCATATTTGTAATAACCAGTTTCATAAATAATAGCTTTAGCCATAGTGAAAGCGTCTAGCTGATCCAATACTAGTCTATACTTTTCCATAGAAGCATGAAAGGTTTTTATTCGCAGTTGAGTAGGTTTACTAATATCTAATTCATATTCGTCGATATGCGATAATAATGTGCTAAAAGTCAAATCACTATTGGTATAAAAAGCTTCTTGTAATTTAAGAGCAGTAGTATTGCCAATGCCACGAGGCGGTAAATTAATTATACGTTTAAAAGACTCTATATCATTGGAATTACAAATAAATTTAAAATAAGCTAAGACATCTTTAATTTCTTTTCTTTCATAAAAAGACATACCACCATAAATGCGATAAGGCAAATTCAAACGTCTAAGCTCATCTTCTAGAGCACGAGATAGTGCATTTACACGATATAAAATAACAAAGTCTTTGTAATCATAATGATAATTTTGAATTACCTGAAAAATATTGCTAACAACTTTACGAGCTTCCTCATGCTCATTATCAGCAGTTAATATAGCAATAGGTTCTCCTAACTCATTATCAGTAACGATTTTTTTTTCAATTTTTGCCTTATTGTAACTAATCAAATTATTAGATACATCTACTATACGCTTTGTTGATCTATAATTATGAGTAAGGATGAAAGTTTTCAAATTAGGAAAATCTTGTTTCAGTTGAAAAATATTACCAATATTAGCACCACGAAAAGAATAAATACTTTGTGAGTCATCTCCTACGACACAAAGTTGCTCGTTGAGATCAGCTAATTGCTTCACGATAGCATATTGAGCATAATTGGTATCTTGATACTCATCAACTAAAACATAAGTATATTGATCCTGATAATTTCTAAGTACATTAGGAAAATTATTAAAGATTTTATAGGTAAAAAGTAGCAAATCATCAAAGTCTAATACATTCATCCTTCTACATCTCTGCCAATATTCTAAATAAATATCAACGACATGAGGTTGCCCAAATTTAGTATCATCAATGATCATTTCTTGATTTTCTGCATAATCATACGGGTCTATAAGCATCATTTTAGCTTGAGAAATACGAGTTTGTACTAGATCTGGCTTATGCCTCTCACTGACCCTCATATCTTTAATAATATCTTTTAGTAAACTTCTAGTGCTTTCGGTGTCAAAGACAGTATAACTGCTAGTATGTCCGATTAATTCAGCATTTTTTCTAATAATTTTCGAAAAAACACTATGAAAAGTACCAGCAGCAATAGCTCTAGCCTTTTTATCACCAGCATATTTATGTATCCTACTCTTTAATTCATTAGCAGCTTTATTAGTAAATGTAAGAGCCATAATATTATCTGGTTTGAAACCATGATCTAATAAATATAAGATTTTATAAGTAAGTACACGAGTTTTTCCACTACCAGCACCCGCTATGATCATCATTGGTCCATCTAAATATTTTACAGCATTTAATTGCTCTTCATTTAATTCCTTTGTATATATGTCCGCCATAATTTTAATTAAAATTAATCAATGTTTTTAAAATATTGTCTTTAATAAATGATACATAATTCATAACTTAATTTCAATAAATATAAATCATTTTTGATTTAATCTATCCACCATTAAAAGTACCTTTTTTTTAATAAAAAATTAATGCAAATATACAATAAATTATTCAAAAAAATTTGAATAAAAATTAAAATTCACTACATAATTTACAAATTTTAAAGGAGAAAAAGTAAATAAACATCAATAATATAAGAATAAAAAAATAATAATATAGAGGCATAATAAGATATAAAATAATTATAGAGGATGAAAGGTAGGAGGGATGAGTATAAAAAAGGATGATTAAAAAGGTATTATAGGTAAAATTATAAATTCTTTATATTTATAATTCTTTTTTAATTATTCATTTCTCTCTGAATATCTCTCTGTCCATATTTGCTTTGCTAGTTCATATAGCTGCGTTGATAATTCATTTTTAGGCCCTAATTGTATATATTTCGGCATTTGGTTCTCTATTTCTTGTGATTTAATATTATTCCTCATAGAATAAATTTCTAAATACAAATCTTTTGTTAATTGCATAGTCTCATTTTTAATTACTTCATAGCCTGTCAATGCTTGATTAATATAATCAATGAGGTTCCCAATGTTTTGTGAATTAGGATATATAACATATCCATAACCTTCTTCTGAAGAAAAAGCAGCAAAAATGGCTAAATCAATTTTTTCTAATGCCCTTGCTAGATAATCTGCTCTATTATTATCAGTGATTCCGTTAATATATAATTTATTTACATTCCAATTAGGCAGATTAATGTTTGATTGACTATATAGAAGATTAATAGACATTGATAACATAATAATTGCAATATACTTTTTCATATAAATTATTTTTTACAAATTTAAATAATTTTTTGGTTCTATAACGTTTATTGTGGGTATAGATTAAAAAAAACTAATTTTATAAAAATGAATTTTATTTATTATAGGACAATTAAATTTTAACCACAAAGTTCTCAAAGAATGCACAAAGAACACAGAGAATAATAGAATTAAAAGGGTTATAAATGGCACTTTGTGAACTTTGTGTAATATCTTGGTGTTCTTTGTGGTAAAATAATTAACACACAAT
The DNA here is from genome assembly GCA_030017935.1 of Bacteroidales bacterium. GTDB lineage: Bacteria > Bacteroidota > Bacteroidia > Bacteroidales > DTU049 > DTU049. Next base: position 4,065 of record JASEGF010000151.1, read on the forward strand.
AAACGT
>JASEGF010000151.1:4080-5460 GCA_030017935.1 Bacteroidales bacterium
TATAGAACCAATTTTTTTAATATTTCATATTTTTTGTAATTGAAATAGCAGTTTAGATAATATATCTTCAATATATTTTTATATTAAGAGAATAATTTCAAAATTAATTGTCGGCTTGTATTTAAATATTCTTTTAGAAATAATTTGTTAATTTTATGATATTGTAATGGCAATTCATCTAATTATAATACATATTTATCTAAAGTTTCGAAACGAAAATTCCGTTTAAGAGCTAATTCTATAAAATACGGAAGCAATATATTTTTTTTATAAATAGCTTTTTGATTATCATGAAATAAAAATATAGAGCCAGGATGTAAAGATTTTTCTAATAATTTTTTATCTTTTTCTAAACTTCTTTTTTTATCAAAATCATAAACCATCATTGTCCATAGAATTATTCTATAATTTTTATACAAATATAAGTATTGTAGCGGAGAAATCTTACCATATGGAGGGCGAAAAATATTACTATTTGTCAATGATTTACCTTTATTAACATCTGAAATATATTTATTTTTGTTAGTTTTCCATCCATTTAAATGAGAAAATGAATGATTTGCTATCTGATGACCATTTGTAATAATTCTTTGAGTTAATTCTTGATCTTCAATTATGTTTTTCCCAATACAAAAAAATGTAGCATTTACATTATAATATTTTAAAATTTCTAAAGTTTGTGGTGTAGATATAGGGGTAGGAGCATCATCTATTGTCAAAAATATTATTTTTTCATTTGTTTTAATACGAGTTATCATTTTTTATGTAATTTGATGACTGCTATTTGAGACGAAAAACCAAAATGAAAGTTGGCTCCTACATGTCCTAATCCAGTATTTATTATCAGATTACTATTATTATTTTCATTAGTATATAAACCGCCAGTTTTACCATTAATACTGGCCGGAGAAAGTCTTAATTTTTTATTAATAAAAAATCCAAATTGTCCACCATGAGTATGTCCCGATAGTGTAAGGGGGAATTCATCAAATAAGCCTTCTGACCAATAAAATGGGTCATGAACTAAAATAATAGAAAACAAATTTTTTGGGGCTTCATTTAAAACATTATGTATATTTCCAAAAACAGTAAATGGAGGTTTACCATAATTATGGAGACCTACAAAAGCTATAGAGTCTATATTTTTTTGAACATAAAAAATACTGTCTCTCAATACCGTAAAACCACATTGCTCTAATATCATAGTTATAGAATCAGAAAGAGGAATTTTAGGTTCTAATGGTTTATTTCCCCAGTAATCACTAAATTTATGAAAGTCGTGATAATCGTGATTCCCAAGTATTGCAAGCTTAATAGGTGCATGCATATTCTTCAATTGCATTATATATTCTGGTTTTATTTCTTGCATACTCGAGTTTA
>JASEGF010000152.1 GCA_030017935.1 Bacteroidales bacterium
GGTGATGGCGTAAATGATGTATTTTACATTGAAAATATTGACAAATATCCTTCTTGTGAACTTACCATTTTAAATAGATGGGGAAATACTGTCTATGAAGTTACTAGTTATGATAATACTTGGGATGCTAAAGACCAGCCAGGTGGTACATATTATTTTGTTTTATATACAGGAAATGGACCAAACAATCCAAATAAAGTATATAAAGGTTCAATTACAGTTGTAAAATGATTTAATTATTAATAAATGAAGAATTATTTAATCTTATTTTATTTATTTTTAACTAACATAAGTTTTATTTATGGACAATTGGTAGTTAGCATTTCACCGAGTGATACATCTATTTGTAATGGTGATGTTATTAGTTTGAATGCAAACAGTAATATATCTGGCACCACATATTTATGGTCAAATGGCAGTAATACAAATTCTATTAATGTTTCTCCTACTCTTACAACTACTTATACAGTTACAGGAACATCTCCTGCTAGTGAAACTGCCTCTGCCGCAGTAACGATAACAGTTTTACCTAAACCTAATCTATCTTATTCAGCTACTTCAACTGTTTTTTGTGATATCGGCGGTATTGATACTATTACTGTTAGTTCTGATATTCCAGGAACAAATTACAATTGGAATACTGGTGATAATACAAATCAAATAATAATTTCTGTTGATACTTCTTCACTTTTTCAAGTTACAGGCACAGCACCTAATGGATGCTATTCTACTTTATCAATATATATTTTAATAGCGAGTAGTCCAACTATTTCTACTACTGATGACACAATTTGTAATGGTGAAACTGGCACAATTTCAGTAACTGGCAACGCCATGGGCTATCAATGGAATAATGGTAGCAATCAATTTTCATTAAATTTAAATCCTACTACAACAACTATTTATACAGTAACAGGTACTAGTTCTTTAGGATGTACTGCCAGTGCTACTGCTACTATTGTAGTAAATCCTTTACACAATATTACTATAGTAGCCAATCCATCTACAGTATGTGAAGGTTCTTCGGTCGATATTACTGCTAACGGAGCTAATACTTATCTGTGGTCAAATGGGCAAAATACTCAAACTATCAATCCAATTATTAATCAACAAACTACATTTAGCGTTACTGGTACTAGTCTTGATGGTTGTACAAATTCAAATTCAATTACTATAAATATTTATCCCTTGCCTACTATCACTGTAAATAATCAAACTATATGTTTAGGAGATACAGCTATTTTATCTGCACAAGGAGCTATAAATTACAGCTGGAGCAATGGACAAAATACTAATACTATTCAAGTAAATCCAATAACTACTACCACATATTCTGTTACAGGAACAGATAATCATGGTTGCACAAACAGTACAACTGCTATTGTAACCGTATTAACCAATCCACAACTTATTGTTAATGATACTGCAATTTGCATTGGTGATACAGCATATCTACATGTAACTGGTGCCGATAATTATCATTGGAGTAATGGGATCAATAGTGCAAATTTAATGATTATACCTAATCAAACTATTACATATACTGTAACAGGTTTCCTTGGAACAAATTGTAGCTCATCTGCCACAGTTACTATTAATGTAAATCCTCTCCCTAACTTTGACATAAATACTCAACCGGCTTATTGTAATGCAAATAATGGATTAGCAGAAATAACTAATTTGACTGGTACTCCACCATATCAATATTTATGGAATACTATTCCTCCAGCAACTACACAAACTATTACTGAGCTAAGTGGAGGAGTATATTTTGTAACTGTAACCGATGCTAATGGTTGTAGAACTGTTGGGCAAACATTAATTGAAACTAAGCCACCTTTTACTTTTACAACACAATCTTCTCCAGAACATTGTGGAAATCGAGATGGTGCAATTATTATAAACGTTACTGGTAATTTACTTCCTATTTCTTATCATTGGAGTCATAACTCTACTTTAGATACTAATGAATTATATAATTTGCAAAGTGGTACTTATTTCGTGACTATAACGGATAATTTATGTACTCAAGAAGCGAGTATCAATGTTCCTTATTGGTCTGGGCCTAATGCTAGATTTACTCCAAGTATTTATACTTGGTATATGGATGGTGAACCTATAGAATTTTATAATTATACTATAGGAGCTACAAATTATTTATATGATTTTGGTGATGGCACTTATAGCGAAGAAGCTAATCCATCTCATAGATATATAAATGATGGCACTTTTGTTATTACTTTGTATGCTACAGATCAATACAATTGCACTTCTGTATATGTAGATTCAATTGTTGTTATAGAAAATTTTCAAATATTTATACCTAATGCCTTTACTCCAAATAGAGATAATCTGAATGATTATTTTACTCCATTCATACAGGGGATAGATACAGAAAGTTATGAAATCTCTATCTATAGCAAAACAGGTAAATTAATGTTCCATACTACTGATATTAATAAGCCGTGGGATGGCAATATTGCTGACAAAAATGATAGAGAAATAAATTCTAATACCTATATCTTTATAATAAAATTTACAACTTTAAATATGAAAGATAAAATTTATAGAGGGGTTATTAATGTTATTCATTAATAAAATATGCTTTTATTTTAAATTAAAATCAAATATTATATATGAAAAAATTTCTTTTGTTATTTGCATTTTTATTAAATTTTTTAAATTTAAATGCACAATATTCTACCTTAGGAAATGATTTTTGGGTATCTTTTATGCAAAATTATAATGTTCCTGCCAATTGCATTATATATATTACATCTCCACAAGGTGCAACAGGTACTGTAAGTATGCCTGGTAGTGGATGGAGTCAAAATTTCACTGTTGGAGCTAACGCATCGATAGGAATTCAAATACCTGCTGCTCAAAATCCAAATATTGAAAATAGCAATGTGGTATTAAACAAAGGTGTTCATGTAGTATCTAACAATCCTATAGCAGTATATGCTGCTAATCAAAGAGATGCTTCTTCAGATGCCACTTTAGTTTTGCCGGTGCAAGCTCTTGGTGACCAATATATGATAATGTCATATACGGTATTATCAGGTTATCCATCTGAATTTATAATTATTGGTGTAGAAAATAATACATCTATACAAATAATACCTAAAGCTGCAGTAATAGGAGGTGTAGGAGCAAATGTACCATTCAACATTACATTAAATGCTGGAGAAGTTTATATGGTCCAATCTAATGGCGATCTCACTGGTTCCACTGTAAAAGCAACAAATCTAAATACTTGTAATAATTTCGCAGTATTTGCTGGTAATAGATGTGCTAATGTACCAACCACATGTTCATATTGTGATCACCTATATGAACAAATGCTACCATTAAAAACATGGGGTAAAAATTATATTACTTCACCTCTAATGACTCGTAGTAGTGACCAATTTAGAATATTAGCAATGGAAAATTCTACATCAATTCAGATAAATGGTGGAACACCAATTAATTTAAATGCTGGCCAATATTATGAAACTTCTCTAAGTCAAGCTTCTTTTATTACATCAAATAATCCTATATCTGTTGCTCAATATAGCAAAGGTACATCTTGCGATAATGTTACTTCTGATCCATTTATGATAATTTTATCTCCTGTTGAACAATTTATTGATAATATTGTTTTTCAAGCTTTTAGTACTAGTGTAATTAATCAATTTTATACTAATATTATTACTAAAACAGCCAATACTAACTTGGTTACTTTAGATGGTAGTACTTTAACTGGATGGTCAACTGTACCATCAAATAATTTATTTTCATACATAAGAAGAAATATTAATCAAGGAACTCATATTCTATATTCAGATAGCGGACTTACAGCTATAGTTTATGGCTTTGGTAATGTAGATTCTTATGGTTACTTGGCTGGAGCCAATGTTAAAGCTCTACAAATAGATCTATCTATTGTCATTAATAATGATACTATACCATATAGCTTATTCCATGATACTATTTGCAATAACCAATTAATAACTTTTATAGCTGATACATCTTCTCAGATTTACAATATACATTGGGATTTTGGTGATGGCAATACTGCAAATGGAGTAAATATTTCACATAGTTATCAATCGTCAGGTACATATAATTTAACAATGTATTTTACAAGACCTGAATCTTGTATGGAAGATTCTATAAGCACTATTTTAACTATTAATGACATCTCTGTACAAATAACTCCAAACAATCCTCAAATATGCATTGGAAATTCTATAGTTTTAAATGGCAGCGGAGCAAGTTCATATAGTTGGAGCACAGGAGACAACACAGCAAGTATAACAGTAACACCAAGTGCTACGACGACATATACAGTAACGGGATCAAATGGAGTAGGATGTTCAAATACTGCAACTGTTGCAGTTACAGTGGGTTCTTCACCAACAATTAATATTACAGCTTCCCCATCGTCAATATGTTCAGGTGGTACCTCAGTTTTAACGGCAAGCGGAGGTAGTACATATAGTTGGAGCACAGGAGGTAGCACATCAAGTATAACAGTAACACCAAGTGCAACGACGACATATACAGTAACAGGATCAAGTGGAGTAGGATGTTCAAATACTGCAACTGTTACAGTTACAGTGGGTTCTTTAGCAACAATTAATGTTATAGCTTCCCCAACGTCAATATGTACAGGTGGCACCTCAGTATTAACTGCTAGTGGTGCTAATACATATAGTTGGAGTACAGGAGAATCTGGTATGAATATAACAGTATCTCCAACATCTACAACTACTTATACATTGACTGGCATTAATTCAGAAGGATGTAGTGGAACAGCAACTATTACAGTAACTGTTCATCCATTACCAACAATTAATTATACCACTATCCAATCTCATTGTGGTCTACCAAATGGTAGTATAATAACTAATATAAATGAAGGTATTCCTCCATATGTTTATCAGTGGTCTAATGGAGCTAATAGCGGAAATTTAGATAATATTACTGCTGGAAATTATAATTTAACTGTTACTGATAATAATGGATGTAGCTCATCTATTTCTATAACGCTGACAGAAGCTCCTATGCCTGAAGCAAATTTTGCAGCAAAGCCACAAATAACAACTATTGATGATCCAATGATATATTTTGAAAACTATTCTACTGGTGCGAGTTTTTATGAATGGGATTTTGGTGATGGAAATATTTCCTCTTATTATTCACCTACGCATACATATGAATATCCTGGTATCTATCATGTTGTTTTAACTGCATCAGATCAATATGGTTGTATAGATACAGCTGGTGCGAATATTATTATTAATGATATAACAAATATATTTTTGCCTAATGCATTTACGCCTAATGGGAACGATATTAATGAACTATACAATATTATGGGTACAGGTATAAACCCCAATACTTTCGAAATGAGAATATTT
>JASEGF010000153.1 GCA_030017935.1 Bacteroidales bacterium
TTTCTTTGTGTGGTTGACAAAGAAAAGTAAATTATAAAAAAATTTATTCAAAAATATTCATTAATTTACCCACAATAAATGTTATTGAACATTATTTTAAAATATTTTTTTATACATCTCTTTGCTATGAGTAATAATTAAACTAATTTTGCACTTACTATGGAAGGTGAAGAATTAGATAAAAAACAAGAAGAAACAAAATCAAAGACATCACTAAAAACTATTTCTGGAATGTATGAAAACTGGTATTTAGATTATGCCAGTTATGTGATTTTAGAAAGAGCAATACCACACATACGTGATGGACTGAAACCTGTACAACGTCGTATTTTGCACTCTATGTTTGAGCTAGAGGATGGTAGATATAATAAAGTAGCCAATATCATTGGAAATACTATGAAATATCATCCTCATGGCGATGCCAGTATAGGTGATGCACTTGTACAATTAGGACAAAAGGAATTATTGATAGATACACAGGGTAATTGGGGAAATATTTTGACTGGTGATACTGCTGCTGCTCCACGATATATAGAGGCTAGATTGTCTAAATTGGCGCTAGAGACTGCTTTTAATCCTAAAATTACTCCTTGGAAAATTTCTTATGATGGTAGAAATAAAGAACCTATCTATTTACCCATTAAGTTTCCTTTATTATTAATACAAGGTATCGAAGGTATAGCAGTTAGTTTACAAGTTCGCATATTACCTCATAATTTCAATGAAGTTTTGGATGCTTGTATTTCTTATTTAAAAGGTGAATCTTTTACCTTATACCCAGATTTCCCTTCTGGAGGCTTGATAGACGTTACTAACTATAATGATGGTCAAAAAAAAGGACAAATTATTTCTCGTGCTAGATTAGAAATACTTGATAATAAAACTATTGTAATTCGTGAAATTCCCTACGGAGTTACTACAGGCCAACTTATAGATTCTATTGTCGATGCTACTAATAGAGGCCATTTAAAAATTAAAAAAATAGAAGATAATACTGCTTCTGAGGTCGAGATAACTCTAATATTATCGCCAGACGTTACTCCAGATCAAACTATTGATGCATTATATGCTTTCACTAAGTGTGAGGTCAAAATCTCTACTAATTGCGTGGTAATAGATGATAATACACCTGTCTTTTTATCTATTAGCGAACTTTTGAAGGAAACTACTGATAATATTGTTAGTTTTATAAAAGAAAGTTTAGAAGTCGAAAGACAAGAATTATTAGAAAAATTACTCTTTGCTAGTTTAGAAAAAATATTTATTGAAAATCATATCTACCAGGATATAGAAGAGTGTGAAACATGGGAAGATGTTATAAATACTATTGATAAAGGATTAGAGCCTTTTAAAAATCAATTTTATCGTCCAATCACTCGTGATGACATTATTAAATTAACTGAAATTAAAATCAAACGTATTTCTAAATATGATGCCTTTAAAGCTGATGAGATAATGATTAAACTACAAAAACAACTCGACGATGTAAATGCAAATCTTAACAACCTTATTCAATACTCTATAGAACATTTTAAATATTTGAAAAATACTTATGGAAAAAATTTTACACGCCGCACTGAGATTAGAACTTTTGGTAGTATAGAAAAAGATAAAGTAGCTGCACCTAATCAAAAAATTTATGTCAATCGCGCTGAAGGCTTCGTAGGTACTAGCCTTAAAAAAGATGAATATCTTTTCGACTGTTCTACTCTAAGTAATTTAATTGTTTTCAAAGATGACGGCACTTTTAAAGTTATTAAAGTAGATGACAAAGTCTTTGTAGGTGAAAATATAATTCACGTAGCCATCTATGACCCTAATGACTCTAGAACTACCTACAATGTTTTGTATAGAGATGGTAGTAGTGGTGGAGTGTATGCCAAAAGATTTTTTGTAAAAAGTGTCATTAGAGATAAAGACTATTTCTATACTCGTGGTACTCCAAACTCTAAAGTTCTTTATTTCAAAGCAAATCAAAATGGAGAAGCAGAAATTTTAACTATACATCTAGTGCCACGACCAAGAATGAAAAATTTAACTATTGATTTTAATTTCAAAGATATCCCTATTAAAAATCGTTCTACTGTTGGCTATTTAGTTACTAGAAAATTAATTAGACATATTTCTATCAAGCAGCAAGGCATTCAAACATTAAAAGGTATTTCTTACTATTTTGATGATGAAACTCTTCGTATTAATAAAGAAGGAAAAGGTAGAGACTTAGGAGAATTTCTTGATGATGATTATTTAATAATTATATACAAAAATGGTTATTATCGCATATCCAAACCTAATGAGAGCTTATTCATCGATTCTAATTATTTAATTGTCGAAAAATTTTCTATACAATCTTTATATACAGTCATTTATCGTAATATTGACCAAAAATCTCAACATATTAAACGTTTCATCCCAGATTTCACCATAGATAGAAATATTTATTTTTTACCAGAAGATAATAATTGTGAAATTTTATTCTTTACTAAAGAGTGGCTCTGCGACATACAAATAAACTACAGCAATAAATCTAAGGAAATTTTTAAACTAGATCAACAATTTCCCATTAATTCTTTGAAAGCAAAAGGCAAAAAAATTAGTAATAGCAAAATTAAAAATGTAGAAATTACAAATATTCAAGAACCTAACGAAGATTGGTTAAAAAATATTTTTCCCGATGATGACAATAATGAAGCTGCAGATAATGATAGTGATGATTTAGATATAGAATTAGATACAGGACAGATAATTTTACCTTTATAATAAATAATTTTTATAGTTAATTTTGTAAACTTTTGATAAGCTAAAACATGGAAATAGAGATTAAACCACCATCCAAATGGCATTTTTTTGATATTAAAGAACTAATTTATTACAAAGACACATTATATTTTTTGACGTGGAAAGATATTAAAATCAAATACAAACAAGCCGTTTTAGGTTTTCTATGGGCTTTTTTGCAACCTATAGCTATGACTGCTGTTTTTGTATTATTTAATCTCGCAGTTAATGTCTCATTAGGAGACATTAATATACCATATCCACTTTTTGTTCTTTCTGGTGTAATGCTATGGAATCTATTTGGTAATGCCATCACTGCTACATCTAATAGCGTGGTAAATAATTCAAATATCTTAAAAAAAATTTATTTCCCTAGAATATTTTTCCCTATGAGCTCACTTTTAGTTAGTTTATTTGATTTTTTTATAACTTTATTAATTTACATTCCTGTAATGATATATTATAATGTTTTTCCTAATTGGCAGATAATTTATATTTTACCAGTTTGCATTATATTGGTTTCTTTATTAGTTTTAGGTATTGGCTCATTCTTTGGAGCATTAAACGTAAAATATAGAGATGTCAAATATATAATACCATTTTTAGTGCAATTATTATTTTTTATTTCTCCAGTATTTTATTCTAATAATCAAATAGAACTTCCCTGGTTGAAAACTTTATATTATTTAAATCCGATGACAGGAATTATAGAATTATTTCGATTTGGACTTTTTAGTACACCAATAAATAATTTTGGATTAATCCTTAGTATAATAATTTCCTTATCATTATTTGTGATAGGTTTATATTATTTTAGAAAAACAGAATATTTTTTCGCAGATATATCATAGTTGTTAATTGATTGTATAGTTTTTCCCCATATCCACTCCTGTATTGATTTTTTCTTTGTTCTTTTTGATCATTTGTGTGCATTTGTGGATTAATAAATAACAATTGTATACTTTAAATAATTTACCCACAATAAACTTTTTAGAACCTAATTTAATTAATTATTGACACATAATTCACATTATTTTTTGAAAATAATTTTTATTATTTCATAAATTTCTATTATTTTTGCAAAAAATTAGTGAAGTAATTATGAAATATAATTTTTTAATTTTATTTATTCTTACAATAAGTTTCATTGGATGTAAGAAAAATAATAATATCTCTTCAGATATTGTCAATAATCCTGCTAGTTTAGAAAATAATAAAGTATCAGCTTCTAATGCTATTATTAAATTTGAAACTACAGAGCATGATTTTGGCGATATTATGGAAGGTGAAAAAGTCTCATATTCTTTCAAATTTAATAATGTAGGAAAAAATGATTTAGTAATTACTTCTGTTTCTACTACATGTGGATGTACAGTAACTGATTTCCCCAAAGATCCTGTTAAACCTGGAGAAAGTGGCACTATAGAGGTAACATTTAATTCTAGTGGTAGATCAGGTAAACAAGTAAAAGTAATTACTGTCGCTACTAATGCTAATCCAAGTATGTCACAGCTCACTATTAAAGCCAATGTAAGAAAACCATAAAAAAATATATTATGAATTTATTAAACATCATCCTTTACGCTCAACCAACGGGCGCTCAGAATGCACAAGGTAGCATGTGGTCTACTTTAATTATGATTGTCCTTTTAATTCTTATTTTTTGGCTATTTTTTATACGCCCCCAATCTAAAAGGAATAAAGAAATGCAAAAGTTTAGAGAAAATCTAAAAAAAGGAGATCATATAGTAACTATCGGTGGCATTCATGGCAAAATAACTGATATTGATGGTAATACAGTAATTATAGAAACAGAAGGTCAAGGTAAATTGCGTATTGAGAAATCTTCAATTCAACAATACGCTAATACTAATAGAGAATCTTAATCATTGTTGTAAAACTTATATTTTTAGTGAACCCAATGAATAATTAGATTTATGTCTTTCATGTTGGGTTCATTAAAAATTTTTTTAAAAAATCATGTCTTTTATTTTTAATTAAAATATGAAAATCGATTTTAATAGTGCTCTTTTTGCTATAATAGCAACTATTGTAATCTGGTTTTTTTTTAGATTATCTATTCCACAGAATATTAACATACCAATAAATATTTCTATTGACTTAACTGATAATTTAAGTATAGATACTAATACTACTGGCACTTTTAGAGGTGAAGGGTATTTATTTTTACTAAATAATAAAATTTTTAAAGATACCTTTTATATTGTTATTAATAATTATATAAAAAATGAAAAAGATGACACTATTACTTATATCATTTCTAAAAACAACATCATTTCTAAAATTAATACAGACTATTTGAATAATTTGAATATTAATTTGGTAAATTTGAATATTGATAGTTTAATATTTGATAGGTTAAATATCATAGAAAAAGATTTACTAATACAACCTAATTATAAAATTAATTTGAGTGGTAATTACAACGTAGATAATGTAAAAGTTTTCCCTTCTAAAGTGAAAGTGTTATTGAAAAAAACTGAAGCTGACACCATTAATGTTCTAAATACTGAGCTATTTTATATTGATAATCCAAACAAAAAATCTGATACAGTCGCACTATCAAATGTACCTGAACAAGTTAAATTTAAAAAAC
>JASEGF010000154.1 GCA_030017935.1 Bacteroidales bacterium
GCTCAAAAGGTCATAGCACGTTTATCTCCCTATAAGGAAAAAATCCATACCATTACCTCTGATAACGGAAAAGAGTTTGCTGAACATAAAATGATAAGTTCAGAATTGAAAGTAGACTTCTTCTTTGCTAAACCTTATCACTCATGGGAAAGAGGTGCTAATGAAAATACAAACGGTCTAATACGTCAGTATTTCCCTAAAAAAACTTCTTTTGAAAATATCTCTGATCAAGATATAAAGCGCGTAGAAGATATTTTAAACAACAGACCAAGAAAAAAATTAAATTTCTTATCTCCAATTGAATTTTTATTACTAAATTTGCCTAATCAAAAAGTTGCATTTGTGACTTGAATCCTGCTTAATTTATTATTTACATCTTAAATAAATTAAAAATTTTCATTATTACTGACTTTGTGGCAAATGAAATTTAAGCATTAACAAATCATTATTCGGAATCCAACCTGTTTTTTGATTTGGAGTAAGTATTTTTTGCCAATTGCCAATAGACTCAATGCATTTAACCTCAGTACCTTCATTGATAATAGCTATTGCTATAGATAAAGAATCTGGGCTACTACGCAAATTGGTAGATTGAGTAGCAATAATAGCATTTTTAGAATTATTAATTTTAATATTTTGATAAATAAAACTGCTAAAAAAATAAATGAAGAAAATAGCAGAAAAAACAATTAGCCAGAATAAATGACCACGATTAGAATTTTTTCTGAAAGTAAATAAAAAAATGAATAAACTCAAAAGAACAAAGACAGACCAGGTAACCCAAAATAAAATATTATAAGGAATAGCTGTCAGAATATTATTTGCAAAAGCAGTAAAACCCATAGGTTGTGGCAAAAGCTGAGCATATCCTTTATTTACAAGCAAATTGAGATTATCTTTAGCATTATTGTTATATTTAGATAATAAAATAGCTTTTTTATAAAACCAAATAGCAGTAGATATATCGCCCATTCTATAAGAGGCATTACCCATATTATAGTATAAATCATCAGTAATGTACCCTTTATTAATCAGAGATTCCCATAATTGATAAGCAGTTTTAAAATCTTGAGCTTTATAAGCACTATCAGCTTTTAATAATAAAGCTTTAGTTTCTTTATTAGCAAAAGAACTTATCACACCACAAATAAAAATCAATAATATAGTAAGAATTATTTTTTTCATATATTAAATCTTTTTTCTAATAAATTCAAAAGCACGTTTATAAAAATAATTTAGGTCTACACTAGAATTTGTAGGAGCATATGCATACATTTGGCATTCTTTAATAAAAGAAAGTAATTCATCGATGATGCTTTCATCTACATTATGTTCTTTCATAATTTCTTTAGCAGAATCAATATTTAATTTTGATAAAGGAATTACATATTTATCAGAAATAAATTGCCAAAGAGCAGAAAGTAATTGCTCAAAAAACTGTTTAGAATTATTTTCTTTCATAAATTTATAAGCATACTTAAGTCGTTTACGAGCCTCTCTATCTGCTTTTTTTTGTTTTTGTAAAGTAAAGTCTGCAAGGATTTTCAAGCGTTTTCTATAAAAAATAGAAACCAAAATAATTAATATTAGTGGAATAATAAACAATGAAATTGCAAAAAATTTATTAAAAATCAATTTATCAAAAATGCTAAGACATTTGATAGGAGTAATATACTGAATATCATCTTTTAGATTAGTAATGGCAACTTGAGAATTTTTATTAGCATTACCAGGATCGAAAACCTGGATATTAAATTCTGGAGTTTTAACAGTAATGTATTTACCATCAGTTACAGAAAAAAATGAAAATTCTATTGGTGGAATAGTGTAGCTACCTGCTTTGAGTGGATTTATAATATATTTAAAAGTACGAGTACCAGAGATACCACTATTAGATTTAGTAAAAGCATCTTCAATTTCTGGATCAAAAACTTGAAAATTATCAGGCAGTTGAAGTTGTGGAGGATTAATCAGAGGTAGATTACCTTTACCAGAAATCAATAAATTGTAAACAATATTTTCACCTAGAAAACACCTATCATTTTCTAAAGAAGCACTGACAGTAAAATTGCCAACAGCATTAGAAAAGCTAGCAGGAGCACCATCAGGTAAAGGTTTAACATGAATTTGAATAGGATTACTTTTGAGAGTAATTTTTTCTGGTTGAGTAATTAGAGAAGGACTTAACATGCTAAAGGGGTCAAAATTAAAAGGATCATTAAAAAAATCATCGAAAACGTCAAAAGGATCTCTATGGGCTACTGGTCTAACAATAATAGCTTCTACTTCTAATGGATCTACTTTTAGGGTACCAGTTTCTTGTGGATAAAGAGCGATGCTACGAATATGAGCGACAACATAACGTTTGCCATTAATAGTTTTTTCTGTAGTTTTAGCATTTGTATTATTATCTAGAAGATTTTCGCTCCAGAAACCTTTAAAAGATGGAGTTTTATTAATACCATATTGGCGAACATCAACACGAGTATAAATGTAATAATTAAGGATAACAGGTTCACCTAAATAGACATTAGATTTATTAACTTCCGCTTTAAGAAAAATTTCATCATCATCTACTTGCGGAATATTTTCTGATTTATTTAATTGATTATTAGGTTTGGATGCTTGAGATTTATTGTTAGAAGGAGAACCAGCTTGAGTAACTTTGATTGTTACACTATTGCTTTCTATCCATTTATTATCTACTAAAACTTTAGCTGGAGGTATAGTAAAAGAGCCAACCTTAGTAGGGAGAAGAGTAAAAATCCATTTTTGAGAATTGCTCCCATCATTAATAACCTTATTGTTGATAATTACAGTCATACCTCCACCTGTATAGCTTTGTTGGCCAATTACCCTGAAAGGTTCAAAATCTGGTCTAACAAATCTAGTAGAATTAGCTCCTTTAAGTTCATAAACAACATCAAAAGATTGATTAATAGGTACTGAAGAAAAATCTGTACTAGCAGTAAAAGTTTGAGCAAATAAGCTATTGAAAATTAATAAAAAATAAAATAAAAAACTTATTCTTTTCATCATTACCAATCTTTTTCTATTGAGCTTTTTGATTTACTATAATTTAAAGTATCACGAAGCTGTTGTTGAGTTTGTAATTCTTTTTGTTGCATAGATTTTAGCAGTCTTTCTATTTCTTCTTTATTCATTGATTTTTTATTTTGCTTATTATCTTGATTTTGTTGCTTATTTTCATTATTATTCTGTTGTTGGTTTTGTTTGTTTTGCTCATCTTGCTGGTCTTGCTTATCATTATCAGATTGATTTTGATCGTTTTTATTCTGATCGTTATTTTCCTTATTATTATTTTTTTTCGATTGTTGCATCATTTTCCAAGCATAATTAAGATTATATTGAGCATCACTATCTAGAGGATTTAAACTCAAAGCTTTAATATAGTAGTCAATAGCTTTATCATATTTTTTTTGTTCTAAATACAAATTAGCAATATTATAATAAATTTTACTTTTAGCAAAATTATTATTTTCATCTAATAAATTCAATGAATTAATATACTCATTCTCCGCTAGATCATATTTTTTCTGATTATACAATGAATTAGCTAAATTAAAATAACCTTGAGATTTGTGGTCTGATGGTAGTAAAAGACCTTTGCGATATAGCTCCTCAGCTTGTTGAAAATTTCCTTTGCTATAAGCAGTATTGCCTTGAAATAAAAAAATATCTCCATTAATATTTTTCTCATTTTGAGAAAAGGAAAAATCAAAACAAAGAAAAATTAGTATAAAAAAAACGAATAATCTCATGCGTCTAAATTTTTATGAATAAACTTTTGGAAATTATATTGCCATTTATCTTTGTGCTCAGATAATAAAAAATCTAATAATAGGATTAAAAACGCTGGAATCAGGAACCATAAATATACAGATTGATATTGTCCTATATAAGCTTCTACACCTTTAGAATCTTGAAATTTTTTAATTTCATCAAATAGAATTTCATGAGCTTTGTTAAGGTTTTGATAATCGATTAGTTTACCACCAGTAGCACTAGCAATAGAACTAAGAAGCATAATATTAGGATTAGAATTAACTATATTATTGTTATCATCTCTTTTATAATTAATGACATTCCCATTTTGTTTAATAGGAATAGGTGCTCCATCAGGCGTACCTAAAGCAACGACATAAACAGGAATATTATTGCCAGAATATCTTTTGAGAATTTCATTAGGATCTTCTTCGAAATTTTCGCCATCACTAAATAAAATAACCATAGGTTTTTTAACTTTAGAACGCTCAATAGCATAAAAAGTAGCAGAGAGAGCAGCGTTAATATTAGTGCCTTGAGGTTGTGATAATTGTGGATCAGCTTCAGATATCATCATACTAGCAATAGATAAATCAATTGTCAAAGGTAAATATACAAAAGCATCACCAGCGAAAAGTACTATTCCTACTCTATCTGAACCTAATTTTAAAAGCAAAGTTTTTATTATTTGCTTAGATTTTTCTAATCTATTAGGCTTAATATCTTCTACCAGCATAGAATTGCTTATATCTAATATGATAAATATATCTGCACCTTCTTTTTTGGCAGTAGTAATAGTTTTTTTAGGCTCCAAAGGATTCATGAGAGCAATAACAATAAAAATAAAGGCTAAAATAAATAAACAAAATTTAGTAATTACCTTCTTAAAAGAAAAATCATAAGAAATTTGTTTAAAATTATTTTTTTCAAAATTTTTACCAATCCATTTTTTTCTTTGTCTATAAAATAAAATGAATATAAACAAAAAAAAGAGTATTAACAGCAATAACCAAGCTCTATTAGGATACATAAACTTAAACATATCTATTTCTTATTATATAAAACTAATTTTATTTTTTTAAAATAATTATTTGTAAAAATATTAAAAATTTTTAAAAAATTGTTAATTACAAACGAAACAAAATATTAATTATTGTGTCAATCAGAGATAAATGAAATATTAAAAGCGGGTAATAAATGAAATGTGAGTGGAGGGGTTAAAAAAGGATAATCAAAAAATTTTAAATGTTATAGATTAAATATGTTTTAGACATCAAAGCACTATACCGCTCCCATGCCCGCCTATCCGACGCCGCCAAATTCAGTATCCTCCCCGTATCTTCTATAATTTTCTCTGCTAAATACTTCCCTCTCACTACAAACCACATTATATAGTTTGTCAAATATTTCGTCGCCACTCCACGAAACTTGAAATATATCCATCCAACAAAATCTGTTATTTTTTCATGAACAGTTGATACGCTATATATCCCTCCTTTCATCTCTTTTTTGTTCGTTATTTCTTTGTGTTTGATATGTTCAGCAGTTACTGTCTTGAAGGCTTTTTTATTACTACCGCATATAACTGAATTCTCAGAAATTCGAG
>JASEGF010000155.1 GCA_030017935.1 Bacteroidales bacterium
ATCTCACTCCCACTTTCATTAACCACGACCTTTAGGTCGTGGACTTAATAAATATGACGATAGGGCTTTAGCCCTGAAATAGTCTAAGCTACAGATAACAAGATGAGTATTCTGATTCCTTTGATTAATAAAAATAAACATTCCTAATGCTGAAGCGACGAATTAAATCGTCGCTTCATAAAAGATTTTTTGTTGTTTGTTTTTTATTCTTTTAACTTTTTTTCAATATCGTTTATTCTTTACTTTTTTTAAATTTTGGCAGTCAGTATTCTAACCTATTTCTTACTGCCTCATCGTCCATTCGCTTTGCTTCTGCCAAATATTCTTGTTGCATTCGTTCAAATATCTCAGCAACACTTGGATATTTGTTTTTACAATCATTTGCTAATTTCTCAAAGTAGGCGGCTTTTTCTCTTTCAATATCTCCACCATCAAAAGCACCTCTTGTTGATGAACCTCTTTTGTTATACATAGCGCAAGAATAACCTCTTTTTAAACTGTCTGTATTTATTTCTTCAATAATCTGAAATATTGTTTCTTGTGGCCATAGTGAAATATTTTCAGGATATTCAGCTAATACTTTTCCGATTTCAGAATCAGCAACATCTAGTCTGCTAGCTGATTCGGCT
Source organism: Bacteroidales bacterium (assembly GCA_030017935.1). Classification (GTDB taxonomy): domain Bacteria; phylum Bacteroidota; class Bacteroidia; order Bacteroidales; family DTU049; genus DTU049. Next base: position 630 of record JASEGF010000155.1, read on the forward strand.
AAAGTTCTCGCTTTTATAATCCAATCTTTTAATACTGCTTCATCAATAGAATTATCTTCTTTCATTCCCGGAATTTTTTTCCACGAATGAAGCAAATGGTATGCTTGTTTTGCCGTATTTTGAATAGTTTCATCTGAAAAACCTTCTCTTTCTTTCTCTAATAATGTTTTGTCTTTTGGAATGTAAATCCATTTTAAAACTTCTACGAAAAAATCAGGGTTGTTTGCTAATGCCTCCTCCAGTGTTTTCGGATTTCTGCTTATACCGTATGAATAAAAAAGCGGTAAATAAAGCCACTCTAAATCGATAAGAGTTGATTTCTGAATATCTGTTCTCCTATAAAGTTCTTCAAAAATTTGTTTAATTTCATAACTTCCATAGTGTTGTGGTATTTCACTTGTTTGTTCTGTTCCAGCTTTTATTAGCATTTCAGAAAGTAAATTACTTGGAATTATTTCTACGAACTGAGATGCAATATCTATAGCCGAAATGAATCTTTTGTATTTCAAAAGCATTTCAATCCCTATAACTTTTTCATTATCTGAAGTGTAATAAAAATTAGGATTAATATTTTGCCAATATTCGTTTTGTATTTCTGTGTCTAATGAAGCTATAAAATTCCACAACTGCTGGTTTTGAGTTAATGGAATTAAAACATTAGAAAGTGCTTTATTGCTATACTTTTTCCCTTGTAATTCTTTGAATAATGATTTTATCCAATCAAAGCCTTCAATTATGGATTTGCGATAAATAAAGCTGTGAGCAAAACCAATGAGATTTTTATCGTCATTCAAACATTGACAAACGGTAATAATTTCTTCTTGACTTGTGATTATATCTGCCAAAGGCTCACCTAAAAGCCTAGGCACTTTAACCTGCTTTCTAAGTTCTATGGTTTGATTTAAACCTAATTCTTTAAGAAAAATAGTTATTGCATTTTTTCTTACATCTTTAATTCGTTTCAGTATTTGTTCCTTGCTTTTCTCATTAAAATCATTTTTTAAACCCTCGGGCAAAGCAGGCCACTGGTCATTGAAAAGCCAAATATATTTGCTGATAATATCTGGAGGTTCTAGTTTATTGTATAAGTTTTCTAACTCATGCAATTCATTTTCTGTTAAAGCCCAGTCGGTATCAGGGTGCGACCTTTGATTATTTAAAATCTCCCTGATTGTTTCCCAAGTTAAAAATTTTTCCTGCTTGATATTTGGATAAACTTCATTAGCCCAATCTAAAACCCTTTTCCTGTCTTTAGGTGAAAGGTCGGTTATTTCTTTTATGAGCTGAGAAAATTTTTTTTCATCATTATCAAAAAGGTTTATGAGCATTTCTATTACTGCTGAATGCGTATTCCAAATCTCTTGATAGGAATAAGTTAGATTAGTGTTTTTGTCAAACATTCTCCAACGCATTTTATACGTTGAGAGGGCTATTCCTAGGGGGTCAGGTAGCATTCTCATTAAAAGATTCCAACCTGATTCTTTTTCTTTTTCAGTAACGTATTTTAATATTTCAATTCTTTCATCAAACGATGCAAGAGTTTGATAATGCCAAGGCTTAAAAATTTCTGTAATACTATTTAATGGTCTGTTTGATAATCTACCACCTGGGTCAAGTCTTGATAGTTTAAGTAAAATCAAACTTACATCTCTTAAATATTCGGGCAACCAAGCTAAACCTTCAAGAGCCCACAATAAACCTGTATGATGACTTGTCTTGTCTAAAAATCCATCTTCTTCCTTGAACATTTCCATTATTTCAGGCGGTTCTTTTTCTAATGAATTTTTTACTGCTTTAAGAAAACTTTTAGGCGATGCTTCTGCAATTAAAGGTAATTCTTTGTTAACGGAAATCCACATTTCTCCGCTTGCATTATTGAGTAAATCAAAAATGATATTATCAACCCAATTTTGTGGATTGACAAGGTTGGAAATTTTTAACCCATTCAATTGTCCAACTAAAATCAACGATTGTGTTAGCCCTTCTCTTGACCAACTAGAGTATTTATTTTTTTTGTTGAAATAAGTTGCTAAACTGTTTTTGTCAGCATGTTTGACTATCGGATTTCCATTTTTGAATGCTAATGCATAACACTCCTGAATGTTCTGAAAGTCTTTTGATGAAAGTTGAGATGAAAGAGCTTTCCACAAATCCAAAGGTGATGTTATTCTCCAAGTTTCACCTATTTGGATAATGGGCGATTCTTCAAAGTTTTTCCATTTATTTAGGATAACTAAATAGTCAGAATATTTTTGTTCAGAAAGCTTTTCAATCAGTTCAATATCTCCAATAAATGTTTCATTCCATCGTCCAAGAATAAGAGCCGGAATTATTTCACGGATGTTTTCTTTCTCCATCCATTTTGCTTTGTTGGGTGGAAAACCAAGTAATTTTTTAAGAATAGTTATATTTCGCCCCGATTCCCTAGAAAATTTTTCAGCATCTTCTTTTGAAATGCCACTTTTTATTAGTGCATTGATTTGACCATCTCCATCAATTGTTGGTAATGTGATAGTTTCTTGATTAAAATTATCATTCGCACCTAATGGAACTAAAACGTGATGCCCTTTTGCGACAGCTGCATAAAGCGGTTGAGCTTCATCAAATCTTGGTATAAGATTTAATGCGGTATTAGTGTTAATTCTTATTCCACGAAAATTTCCCTCAGTATCTACTATTAGTGCTTTAGAAAAAAATCTTTCTGCTTCTTCAAATTGAAACGTTTTTGCTGATGCGATAATGAAAGCAATTGCTTCATTTTTTGTTGATGCTTTTATCCCTTTGATTGTCGGTTCACCTTGTAACGCCGATAATAACAAGTCTTTCTCATATTCTCTTCCTGCTACTACACATTCTGGTGAAAGAACCAACCCTTTTGGCCCAATTGACCATTCTTCCCAGAATTCGTCAGCCGTCATTATTCCATCAAATGGATATGTTCCAACTCCATCTTGCGAAGCAAACCAACGAGCAACAGAAAGTGCGTTATCAAGCCATTGCTCTAAATCAATAGAATCATATACTTTAACATCTTTCCAATAATTTTCAGCCTTTTTCGATGCTATCCATTCGTATTTTTTTGTCCAAAGTCTTGGCGTAACAAATATGAAAACAGAATCACTTGGTGTAAATCCTATTGGATTTGTTTTTCTTTTATCATAATCATCATCAGCTTTCCCTTTACAGTCAAAAGAGGTACCAATTTCCCACAAAGAAATTCCTTGAGGTACGTAAGCTGTTTCAGTTTCACAATTCACAATACCGTCCCAACCTCCAATATAAGTAGCACTTCCAGAAGGAAATTTTACTTTTGTGCTTGCAGGTGTTGTTGCTCTTACCAATCTTGAAATAAGATAAGGCAGAACAGCTTTTGAAAAGGTAGTATCTGCCCACCTTTCAAGGTTATCTCTTGTTACAAGTTTCATATTGCATTATTTCTTTGTATTATGTGATACTTTATCGAGATGCTGTCTTTTTACAATGACCGCCAACGGTCGAGGTTGTGTGCAGTGCGGGATTGCGGTGTCGTTTCCTGCCCACCTACATTGAAGTTTTGAACTGAGTAGAATGCTTAGCCCGCTAAAAACCTTATTGCATATAGCCTTATTTAGCGTTTCTTTTTTTATTTTAGTTTTCATTATACCCAAATTTTCTAGTTTGCAATACTTCTTTCCACCAATTTTCTCTTTCTATTATAATTTGGTCGTCAGTAGTTGATTTGTAAATATCGAGGATAGAGTATCTGAAATTTTGTTTTATGTGGTCAAAAGGTAATTGTTTAAGACCTATGTTCCCTCCGTGTCCAGTTTTTATATATGCTCTCCAACGTCCTAAAATCATATTTTCACCGTATGCAGAACCGACATACATTTTACCATTTGAAACGTCTGTCAACAAATAAACTCCTTTTTGATTTTGAAGTGCTGTTTTCCAATTGTCCTTTTCTAAAACTCTCTGCAATTCGTACCAAGTAATATTTACTTTTTCATAACCTGGGAATATGTCATTATCAAACTTGTCTGGTAATATTTGTGAGATTTCACAATCTTCAATTACCGATTTAGCTTTTCGAATCATTGTTTGAGCTTTATTGTCAAATTTTATTATTACTCGTCCAAAATACTTTTCATATTCAGTCATAGTTTCATATTCATATCCAACACCATTTAGAATATTTAAGTCTTTTGTTATTCTGCCGATATGAAATAATAACCATAAATTCTCTTTTGGTTTAATTTTTACAAACCCAACTGTTATTTGTCCTTCTTTATATGATTTATTTTTGGTGTAGTTCCAATATTGTCCGTTAAGCATTGTCGATATGTCGCCATTTTTAAAAAGCTCAATTGGATTCCAATTTTGCTCAAACATTAAATTGAATCTGATTTTTACATTATCTAAGTTATCAAGTCTTAGAATGTCATTAAGTTTTATTGTTTCCATTTTCATACTCAATATTTTTTGCAATTTCTTTTCTCATCTTTGCCCATAACGTCTTATTTACACAATAAATATAAAACATTCTTATATACATACTTTTTTTACAAATATACAAAATATTATTAAATTAAAGAAATAAATATACAAAATTCTTTTATACAAACTCAATTTGTTATGATGTCTGTTAAAAAACCAATTAAAGGAAGTTTGACTGGTCATTGATAGAACCCAATTTAATATTTTATTTATTATTGGACTGTTAAATATTAACCAC
>JASEGF010000156.1 GCA_030017935.1 Bacteroidales bacterium
CAATAGTAATAAGTACGATGCTTTTTCTGATAGAGCTACGACCCATTTTTAGATAATAAATAAATTGGTTTTTAGTACGTCCAGAACCTTCGGCAATATTAACCGTAATTTCTTGTGCTGCCTCTATCATATCATTCCTAATCACAGAAGCATAATCTGGGAATGATTTGGTAGCATTATAAACCCAAGACACAAAATCTAAAGTCTTGTGATAAATGCGTAGATCTTCGAATCTGAAGAAGTTCATTGGTCTATTTTCTTCCATAGTTGTATATTTTTGGTGTTGTAATTTATTTTTCTATTTATTCACTTGAAAAGTAGTATCTCCATGATTAAAGAAAGCAATAATTTGTTTAACTGCCGCTATACCAGCATTATTATTAGCTTCCTTAGTTTGAGCACCTAGTTTTTTTGCAGTAGCGAAGTATCGTTTCGGAAATCTCTCAATCATTTCACTATGATGATCCATTTGAATATCAGTAACATACTTTATATCTTCACGTTTTTCCATATAAGCTATTAAATCTTCTTCGTTTATAACCTCTTTACGAGCAGTATTTACTATAATAGCATTTTTAGGTAATTTCTCAAACAATTTAGCATTAATCGATTTAATAGTTTCATTGGTAGCAGGAATATGTATAGAGATAATTTGGCATGTTTGATATAGTTCTTCTACCGATGATAAAGGTGTGATATTATCTTTTTTGATTTCATCAGAATTCACAAAAGGGTCATATGCATAAACATCCATGTCAAAACCTTTGGCTATGCGTGCTACATGTTTACCAACATTACCATAAGCGTGAATGCCAATTTTTTTACCTTTTAGTTCTGTACCAGTAGAACCATCAAAGTAATTTCTAACCATATATAACAATAATCCAAAAACAAGTTCAGCAACTGCATTAGAATTTTGTCCAGGAGTATTCATAACGACTATTTTGCGTTCAGTGCATGCATTGAGATCTATATTATCATAACCTGCACCTGCTCTAACAACGATTTTGAGATTAGGAGCATGTGAAATCAAATCTTTATCTACAATATCACTACGTACTATCAAGGCTTCAGCATCTTTTACACCTTCATAGGCTTCTTCTTTAGTTTTATAATTTTCTACAAATTTGATATCAAATTTTTCAGCTTTTGCAATGTCGCTAATTTTATTAACAGCATCACTGGCAAAAGGTTTTTCTGTTAAAACTACTATTTTATTCATAACATTCATTTTTTTTAATATTATTTCAAATTTGCTTTTTCGAACTCTTCCATAGCTTGCACAAGAACTTTAACACTTTCAATAGGTAATGCATTATACATAGAAGCTCTGAAACCACCTACGCTTCTATGACCTTTGATACCTACGATACCATATTTTTTAGAATGATCTAAAAAAGCTGCTTCTAAATCTTTATATGGATCTTGCATTACAAATGTAATATTCATCAGTGAACGATCTTCTTTGTTTGGAACAGTAGGCACAAACATCTTACTATTATCTAAATAATCATTGAGAACTTTAGCTTTATCTTCATTAATTTTTTTCATATTTTCTAAACCACCTATTTCTGTTTTCAACCAGCGCATCACTTCTCTAACAACAAAAATAGCATATACAGGAGGAGTATTATAAAGACTATTTTCCTCAGTATGAGTTTTGTAATTGAGCATAGTAGGTATTATACGGTCAGTAACTTGATTACTATTTAGAAAATCATCTTTTATGATTGCTATAGTTACACCTGCAGGACCGACATTTTTTTGAGCACCACCATATATCATAGCATACTTAGATACATCTACTGGTCTGCTATAGAAATCTGATGACATATCAGCTACTAGAGGTACAGGTGAATTAAAGTCAGTTTTTATTTCTGTACCATAAATTGTATTATTAGTAGTAATGTGGAAGTAATCTACATCTGTAAGTATAGTAAAATTTTTAGGAATATAAGTGAAATTTTTATCTGCTGAGGAAGCTACTATCTGTACTTCACCAAATAATTTAGCTTCTTTTTCAGCTTTTTTGGACCAAGAGCCTGTCTCTAAATAGGCAGCTTTAGTTTTAAGAAAATTCATTGGTAGCATAGCAAATTGAGTAGATGCACCACCACCAACGAAAATAATGTGATAACCTTCTGGAATATTCATTAACTCTTTCATCAACTCTATTGCTTCATTAATAATAGCATCAAATTCTTTTGCTCTATGTGAAATCTCTAGTATAGACATTCCTATACCATCTAAATCTATAGCAGCTTTTGATACTTTCTCTAATACTGATACTGGTAATACTGCAGGACCTGCGTTAAAAATATGCTTTCTCATAATACAAAAATTTTTATGTTTTTTGCAAAGTTATAGCTTTTTTTTAATAATAAAAAAATAAATTAACCTTTATAATAAAAAAATTTTTTTGAAATATAAAAACTTAATAAGTTTGCAAAAAAATGTCATTAATAAGAATAAGTAAAGAATTTCATTTTGAGATGGCACACGTATTAGATGGATATGATGGCTTGTGTGCTTATGTACATGGACATTCTTATACTTTAATTATTACTGTTATGGGTATACCAAATAATGATATTATGTCTCCTAAAAATGGTATGGTAATGGATTTTGGCGTTTTAAAAGATATTGTAAATAAAAATATTATAAATAGTTTCGATCATTCATTAGTAGTTAATCAAAAAGCCAATTGGATAGAACAAGTGCAGGATATAGATAGTTTTTCTAGGATTATTAAATTGCCTTTTCAGCCAACAAGTGAAAATTTATTATTACATTTCATTGATATTATTGATAAACAGTTACCTGATAATGTAAAATTGGTACATGCGTTATTAAGAGAGACAGATAGCTCATATGCAGAATGGTTTTATGAAGATAATAATTAAAAATTATCACTAATTAAAAAATGCTATTTTATTAATATCGTTAAGCAGTGAAAAAATTTATTAAAAGTTTTTTTTATTTATTAAAGCAAACTAGGATTAAAGTTTACGAATGGATATTTAAAATCAATCCAAAAGTACTAAATCTTAGTTATATATTAATTTCATTTTTTTCATTTTTTGGTGGTTTATTAACAATATTTTTTATTGGTAATTTATATACGCCAACAGTAGCACAAAATCTAATCCCATATATAAATTTCATTTGTTGGAGTATAAGTATTGTTTATTTTATTCAAATAATTTTATTAATATTACCTGGTGGTAAGCGCTTCTCGTGGATAAATTTATTAATAAAAATTATTTTTATCCTCACATTAAACTATTTTGTCTATTATATTCCTGATTTTATTTCAAGTTATTTGAATGAATTAAGCTATGTTTATTATTATAAATTGTTTTTAATATTTATAGTATTTTTGAGAACTATAAGCCATTGGATAGAGAATATTTATCATATTACGAAGCAGCACCCAGCAAAAATTTTTATTCTTAGTTTTATTTTTATAATTATAATAGGTTCATTTTTACTACTATTACCAGCAGCATCATATGAAGATATAAATTATGAAGATTCACTATTCATCTCTGTATCTGCTGTGTGTGTAACAGGATTAACAACATTAAACATAGCAACTACATTTACATGGTTAGGGAAATTAATCATATTAATTTTAATACAAATTGGTGGATTAGGAATAATGACAATAACAAGTTTTTTGGCTTTGTCATTTACAAGGTCTGATTTATCTATAAGGGAGCAACAAGGATTAGGATTTAGCATAGGAGCATCTACATACAAAGAAGTTTTAAAAAATCTTTATGCAGTAATACTAATAACATTATTTTTTGAAAGTATAGGAGCTATATTAATTTATTTTTCTACACCTGCTGAAGAGTTTAATACAATATCTCAGCACGTATTTTTTGCGATTTTTCACTCAGTTGCAGCTTTCTGTAATGCAGGCTTTAGCAATGTAGATGGTGGAATGATGAATAATGTCTTTGTAGGAAATTATTTAAGTATATTTACTATAGGTGGTTTGATAATTTTTGGTGGGTTAGGATTTTTTATAATTAAAAGTTTAGTTGATAACTTCTTTCTAAACATCAAAAATTTCTTTAGAAAAATATTTAATAAATCTAAATTAATAAGACCTAAAATAGTGAATATAAACAGTATAATAGTAGTGAGAACCACAATAATATTGCTTTTATTAGGAATGGCAGTAATTTTAATTTTAGAAGCTAATAAAGGACTATCTAGTTATAATTGGTTTGATAAAATTGTTCAAGCATTTTTTTGTTCAGTGACGCCAAGGACCGCTGGTTTTAATACTTTAGATTTTGCTATTTTTTCACCAGCTACAGTAATGTTTATAATAATATTAATGTGGATAGGAGCATCACCAGGTAGTACTGGCGGCGGTATTAAAACCACTTCATTAGCATTGGCATTTTTAAATGCAAGATCTCTAGGTAAAAACCAAGAAAATATTATTTTCAAAAAGCGTACTATCGGTAATAGCAGTGTACAAAAAGCATTTGTCATCATTGTTTTTTCTTTATTAACGATTTTCATTGGAATAATTTTAATTTGTGCTTTTGATCCACATCTAGGATTTATGAATATAATGTTCGAGGTATTTTCAGCCTTTGGCACAATAGGATTATCACTGGGTATAACTCCTAGTTTATCTTTAGCATCTAAAATCGTGATAATAATAGAAATGTTTATTGGTAGAATGCAATTTATTATTCTATTTTTAGCTATTATTAGAAAAGCTAAGCAAAGATTAATCAAATATCCAGAAATTGATGTTAACTTATAAAAATAAATAAATGAGTAAAAAAGTTTTAGTATTAGGATTAGGTAATTTTGGTAGTGAATTAGCTAGAAGGCTAACTCTCGAAGATATGGAAGTAACAGGTGTAGATATTAATCATCATAAAGTAGAATTATATAAAGACAGCATTACCAATGTAGTAGAAGGCGATGCCACTAAAGATGAAGTAATGAAAGAATTAGAAGTATCTTTATATGATTTTTGCATTGTGTGCATAGGTCATGATGTAGGTATTAGTCTGACAATGGTGGCTTTACTTAAAAAATATGAGGCAAAAACCATCTATGCAAGAGCTATAAATAATATTCATTGGCAGATATTGTCACTACTGAGAGTTAAATACATATTTCAACCAGAAATCGAATCTGCTGGTCGACTAGCTATGCAAATTGCTAGTAAAATAATTTATGATGCTTTTCCAATATCTAAAAATTTTATTGCTGTAGAAATAAATATTCCTAGATCATACGAAAATCTGAAATTAGGT